>NZ_JBXMIS010000017.1:0-50059 GCF_057073975.1 Conyzicola sp.
ACCTCACGATCGAGGTGACCGACGACCTCGGCTTCGCGGCGGGCACCTATGCGCTGACGGATGCGGGGGTCGAGCGCGTCGAGTCCGCCACACCCGACCTGACCCTCACCGTCAACGCCCTCAGCGCGATCTACCTCGGCGGAGTGCGGGCGACGACGCTCGCCGCGGCAGGGCACGTGACGGAGCACGCGGTGGGCGCAGCGGCATCCATCGATCTGGCCTTTGCCAGCCCGGTGACCCCGTGGACGTCGGTGTGGTTCTAGAAGAGGTGTGGTTCTAGAAGAGGTGTGGTTCTAGAAGCGGTGTGGTTCTAGCCGCTTGATTTCTGCGCCGGGAGGCGTAGAACGGAGTGCATGAGCAACGACCCGATGCGCATGCGAAACCAGCCGGCCCTTCGCACCTCCAGCGGACTGCGCTGGCTCGTCGTGGGAGCAGCGCTCACGGCGATCGCCCTGGTGATCCTGATGCCGATGACCGAGATGCCGCCGACGGGGGTGGCCGGCGCCGCGATCCTCGCCGACCTCGCCCTGCTCGTCGGCATGCTGGTGGCGCGGCTCGTCGTGCCGCACGGCGTGGTGCGGCTGCGCGTGATGGCGGTGGCCCTCGGCGGCATCGCCCTCGTCTCGCTCGGCGCCGTGCTGATGGTGGCGACGGCGGCGGTGCCGGTGGCGGCGGGTTGAGTGGCGACCGCTTCTGCGGGTTGAGTAGCACGCCGAAGGCGCGCGTATCGAAACCGGGTGGGTGGGTGCACGCTGCCTGCCTCGCGGAGGGCATCCCGCTGCGGGGCCCACTGCTCGCCCACAACCGCGGCGTGCGGTGGATCGCGGCGGAGGATTACTTCCTCGGCCGATAACTTGTACGAAACATCGCCAGAATCGTACAATTGGGCATGGCGACCATGAAGATGAGTGACGCGCGCGACAACCTTCCCGACGCGATCGAGCTGGCTCGCTCCGAGGCGGTCATCCTCGAGCGTTACGGGCGTCCCGCCGCCGTGCTGGTGAGCCCGGAGCGCTACGAGCAGCTCATGAACGCCCTCGACGACGCCGACGACGTGACTGCCTTCGATGAGTCACTCGCCGAGGAGGGCCCGAACATCCCCTGGGACGAGGTCAAGCGCGACCTCGGGTGGACGTGACCCCGTACCGCGTCGAACTCAGACCCGCGGCAGCGCGTGCACTTCGCCGAGTGGATGCCGCGATGCGTCCCCGAATTCAGGGCGCCATCGCGCTCCTAGCGCACGACCCCCGCCCGCCGGGAGCCCGAGCGCTGCAGGGCCGCCCGGGCTTCCGCATCCGGGTCGGCGACTACCGGATCCTGTACACGATCGAGGATGACGTGCTGCTCGTGGTCGTGGTGACGCTGGGGCACCGCAGCGACGTGTACAAATCACATTGAGTCCGCGAACGGTTTGACGCGGAGGGTCGCCCCCGAATGCGGGAGCGCGCCCGACATTCGCTCACGTATAGCCTCGAGCCAACGCGCAGAGGAGCCCGCATGCCCGCAGCTGGATTCGCCGTCATCGACTTTGAGACCACTGGACTCTTCCCCGGAGGCCATGATCGCGTCATCGAGGTCGCCGTTGTGCACCTAGACCCGGACGGCGCGATCACCGGCCAGTGGGAGACCGTGGTCAACCCGGGCCGCGACCTCGGACCGCAACACATTCACCAGATCCGCGCCGCGGACGTGCTCGAGGCTCCCACCTTCGCGGACATTGCTCCGCGCCTAGTCGAGCTGCTGTCCAATCGGGTGATCGTCGCGCACAACGCGAGCTTCGACACTCGTTTCCTCATTGCCGAGCTCGCGCGGTTGTCTTACGAGCCGGAGGCTGTCGCGCTGTGCACCATGCAGTTGGCGCGGCAGTACATACCAGGAGCGGGTCGCTCGCTGCGCGACTGCTGCGACGCCTACGGCATCGAGATCACGGATGCCCACCGTGCCTCCGCCGACGCCCTCGCCACTGCGCACCTACTCGCGGCCTACATGGGCGACTCCGAGAATCTGTCTGGATGGCAAGCCTACATGGAGAAGGCATCCGCCTGGCCATCCCTTGCCCCCACGAACGCGGAGTGGATCCTTCGCGGAGCCACGGCCGCGGCACCAGCCAGCTTCCTTCAGCGCATCTCGATCAAGCTGCCAGAGTTCGCGGGCCCGGCCGAGCATCTCGACTACCTCGCGCTGCTCGACCGCTGCCTGCTCGACCGTCAGCTGTCGGTGCACGAGGGCAATGCGCTCGTCACCCTCGCCGAGCAACTCGGCATCAGCCGCGAGACCTGTGTCGCCCTGCACGCCGAGTACTTCGACCAGCTCACGGCAATTGCCTGGGCGGATGGCGAACTCACGACATCAGAGATGGCCGATCTGGTGTCGGTGGGGGAGGCGCTCGGCATCCCGTCCGCGACCATTGCGAACGCAATGCAACCCCGCGAGGCGACGCCACTAGCCGAGGCGATGTTCGCGCTTCTCGCCGGCGACCTCATCGTGCTGACCGGAGACATGGTGCGCGATCGTGACGACTGGCACCGAGAGCTGGAGTCGCGAGGGTTCGTGCCGTGGTCGGGCGTGACCAAGAAGGTCAAACTCGTAGCTGCGGCCGACCCCGATTCCCTCTCCGGTAAGGCGCGCAAAGCCCGCGACTATGGAATCCCGATCGTCGACGAGCGCGGGCTCGCGGCGCTGCTGGCGGCATTGTGACCGACCTGAGGTCGCGGCCGGCTGGGTACGGCGTCATACGCGAGACGCTCGCGCGCCAGAGCACAGCGAGGCCGCGCACTAACTTCCAACGCATCCTCGGTATCCATCCAGTTCATACGGATGCCATGCCTTGGTACAAGGGCGCGCTGGGCGAACGCCGGGTCGCCAACGAGCTCGCCCGACTCGGCGACGAATGGACCATCCTGCACGCAGTACCGGTGGGCACAGACGAGAGCGACATCGACCACGTAGCCATAGGGCCGGCCGGCGTCTTCACCATCAACACGAAGCACCACTCTGGGGCGAAGATCTGGGTCTCACCGAAGCTGATTATTGTCGCGGGGCAAAAGACCAGCTATCTGCGCAACTCCCGCCATGAAGCGGAACGTGCGACGCGACTCCTTGGCGTTCGTGTGCATCCGGTAATCGCGGTCGTCGGCGCGGACTCGATTGGCGGCCCGGGGATTCCTGACGACGTGTCCGTACTCGCTGCGTCGGAGCTCCGCCGGTGGCTGCATCGCCAAAAGCCAACACTTGACCCTGCAACCTGCTCCGCTGTAGTCGATGCCGCTGTGAAGCCCACGACGTGGCACCGCGATGCTGATCTGACCATCGACATGACGCACCTGCCCGCGTTCGACGCACTGCACGCTCAGGCGGTGGAGTCGGGGCGGGTACGGGTGGCCTGGGCGCTGGCGCTCGCCCTTGGTGCAGGAGTGTTGGCGCTGAACCTATTTCCTCTAGTTCTCGCTAGCTTGTTGTGAATCCGCCGCTCTCCGCCTTTCTTCCGATTGCAGCGAGCCCGATTCGGGTCCACTTGTTCCCGGCCGACTTGCGATCTGAGGTGAGGTGTAAGCAGCCGCACTCACTACAGGGGTAGATCCCTGCTTCACTGCGGCCGTTCTGTGCGAGCGCCCGCAACGCTAACGCGGCATCCGCAGCAGTCGAGTAGCGAATCTTGGGACAACGGGCCATGAGCACTCCATCAGGATTGGTGAATATTCCTGACGTGCTCCGCCACTATCGACGGCCATCGCCTCAGTTCGCGGCTAACATCCCGAACCCTGAGCGCCTCTAAGAGGTTATGCCGCCCCCAGCATCGCGCATGGCCGGATTCTGGTCAAGATTTGGCATACGCCATCGACCGCGCCGCCACATACCGCTCGCGCAGATCCCGCGCCGCGCGCTCCTCGTCCTGCCCGCGCGAGGTAGGCCGCGCGATGCAGCCCGACGACCGTCTTGCCGGTGCCGGCCGCACCGCGGATGCGCGCAGGGCCGTTGAAGGTGCGGCGCACGAGGGCGGCTTGCTCCGGGTGCAGGAACGTCATCCAGTCCTCGATGGGCGCAGCCAGCTCGGCCGCGGTGGGCACGTCGCGCACCTCATCCTCGGTGAGCATCGCGCCATCCTCGAGCAGCGTGTCAACCGGCTCGTCGAGCACGGGCTCCGGCAGCACGAGTGCCGGCTGCTCCTGTTGCGCGCCGACGTAGGCGGGAAAGTGCGTCATCGCGACCATGAGCACCTGCTCGACCTGGCTGGCCGTCAGGCGACGCCCCCGCGAGGCAAGATGCTTGTGGATGTCGTCAGCCCCGACCACCTCGATCGGCGAGCATCCGTTTCCCGCGCGCACCGATTGCCGTGGCCGCAGTTACTTGGCGACGATGATGATGTTGGCGCCGTCGTCTGGGTGGTAGCTCCAGGAGGCGCTGTACCCGTCCCACTCGCCTTCTTGGCGCCCGTCGAGGCTGCGTGTAGCTGCGACGCGCTCGGTTATGTGTTTAGGAGTATCCAGCTGGGTGAACACGCAGTCCATGGCGAGGGAAGAGATCCCGAGTGGGTCGTCGTCCTGTGGCTTCGTGTTCACGATCAAGGTCGAACCGGCGTCTTCAACGCTGACAACACCGTCAAAGTACTCGGCAAAGGCCTCACCGTCGTAGCCTTCGGCGTTCGCTTCATCCTCTCCAGGCGAAGTGGGTTCAGGGGACGCGCTCGAGGCGAGCTCGTCCAGGAAGACTTGCCACGGCTTCGACCCCGAGCATGCCTCGCCAGCTCGTTCAATCTGCGAAGGCTGAGCCACGGCGAACACAATCGCTGCGACGCCGAGGAGAAGCACTGCGCCCGCCGCAACGGTGAGAGTCTTCCGGCTCGGAGGCCACTGTTTGACAGGCTTCGCCTCAATTGCCGTTGAAAGGTCGACGTCGTCCGCGGGCCCAAGAGAGTCTGATTCAATCAATGTTTCCTCCATTCAATGCTCGGCTGAGGCGTTTACCCCGCGGAGGTGAGCCTAGCGACCATCTTCGACAAATCGTCACACCCCAAAAGGGGCTGTTCCGCGTAGTAATTGGGCGCGTGACTCAGCAGCTAGGGGAACGGCGTAAACACTAGACGACGCCAGATTCGTGTCACACCAAGTGGAAAGAAATCAGGATCGTCAGAAACGTCGACGACCTGCTCCTTCCCCATCGGCAGTTCAGTAGTGCCAGGCTCGTCAAAATCTCCGTTGGCGCGCCAGGCGTCGATTGCCTCTTGCGGTGCATCCCAACCGTGGTCCTGTACTTCTCGGCGTTCGACGAGGACGTGAGCACCAGTTGAATCCAGGTAGCCCTCTTCGTACCGACACAGCCAGCTAGTCATGTACCCACGTTGTCGTGTGCAGAACGATTGGAGGTCAATATGGCGGCTTCGGTGGAAAGACGCCCTGTCACCCGAGGTGGGGGCGAGTGAAGCCGCGTGGCCCAGCCACCGCGACCCGGTCCACCGGTAGCCTCATGGAACAGCCGTTCTACACCCGAGGACACCAATGACGAGCATCCACGACATCCTTGCCGAGCTGCGCTCAGTCGCCTATGACGAGCGCGACAAGGGTGACCGTTTCGAGCGTCTCATGCAGGCGTACCTCACGGTGGAGCCTCAGTACGCGCAGCTTTACGACGCGGTCTGGATGTGGACTGACTACCCGCAGCGCGGCACCCGCAAAGACACGGGCATCGACTTGGTTGCACGGACTCGTGACACAGGGGAACTGACCGCCATCCAGTGCAAGTTCTTTGACCCATCGACAACCGTGACGAAGCCGATGCTGGACTCGTTTCTCGCAGCATCGAGCACAAGCTTTGACGGCAAGCCTGAGTTCTCTGCTCGATTGGTCATCTCAACCAGTGACAAGTGGGGCAGCAACGCAGAGGAAGTGGTTGAAAGCCAGAGCCCACCGGTGCAGCGTCTTCGAGTCCAGGACCTAGACGAATCGTCGATCGACTGGGGCGTGTACTCGCTCGCGAAGCCGAGCGAACTGACCAGGAAGGCCGCAAAGCAGCCGTTCCCGCATCAAGAACTGGCCATCGCCAAGGTCGTCGCCGGCTTCGAGACCGCCGACCGCGGGAAACTGATCATGGCCTGCGGCACCGGCAAGACGTTCACGAGTCTCAAGCTCGTTGAACAGGTCGTGCCGCGCGGTGGAACAGTGCTGTTCCTCGTGCCGTCAATCTCACTTCTCTCGCAGACGCTGAAGGAGTGGACTATCGAGTCCGCCGTTCCGCTGCGCTCTTTTGCGGTGTGCTCGGACGTGAGCGTTGGCAAGCGCAAGTCGGACGAAGACATCCCCGTCACGGACCTTGCCTATCCAGCAACTACAAACACCACGAAACTCGTGGAGAAATTTGAACAGATCCCTGACGGTTTCGACGGGATCACGGTCGTCTTTTCGACGTATCAATCAATCGATGTGGTCGCCAAGGCTCAGGGTAAGGGCATCCCTGAGTTCGACCTTATCGTCTGCGATGAAGCACACCGCACGACGGGTGTCACTCTGGCAGGAGAAGAGGCATCCGCGTTCGTGAGGGTGCATAGCCAGGAGTACATCCAGGCCAAGAAGCGCCTCTACATGACCGCCACACCGCGCATCTATGCGGATGCCGCAAAGTCCAAGGCAGACGAAGTCGGAGCCGATGCAATCGATATGGATCGGCTCGAGTGGTACGGCCCAGAGTTTCACCGTCTCGGCTTCGGCGACGCCGTGGCGATGGGTCGCCTCACCGACTACAAGGTGCTCGTGCTCGCAGTGGATGAGTCTTACATCTCTACCCGCTTCCAGCGACTCCTGGCGGACGAGAACAATGAGCTGACCCTAGACGACGCCGCGAAGATCGTTGGCTGCTGGAACGGACTCTCCAAGCGGTCGCTGACACCGGAAGAGTTCGTTCTTGACCCCGAGCCGATGAAGCGAGCAGTCGCGTTCGCGCGCAATATCAGCGAATCCAAGAAGATCGCGAACCTATTCGAGAGGGTCGTCGAGGCCGAGATCGAAGCTATCGACCGAGAGAGCGACGAAAACGCTGGAGACCTCCTCGATGTGGAGGTGCACCACGTCGATGGCACCTACAACGTGCTCGACCGCAACAAGGAACTCGACTGGCTGAAGCAGGACCCAGGCGCGGGCAACGCTCGCATCCTCACCAACGCCAAAGTTCTCTCGGAAGGTGTGGATGTCCCCGCCCTCGACGCCGTCATGTTTCTTAACCCGCGCGACTCGGTCGTCGATGTCGTGCAGTCCGTGGGTCGAGTCATGCGCAAGCTCGAAGGCAAGAAGTACGGCTACGTCATCCTCCCCATTGGCGTGCCCGCCGACCTGGACCCGGCTACCGCGCTCAACGACAACAAGAAATACAAGGTGGTGTGGCAGGTGCTCCAGGCTCTCCGCGCCCACGATGAGCGTTTCGACGCCATGGTCAACAAGATCGACCTCACCAAGTCCACCGAGGGCAAACTCTCCATCATCGGCGTCGGCGGTGGTGGCAAGGACGGTGACAAGAACGAGACCGGCAACACCGCCGTCACCCTCGACTTCCCCGCCCTCGACCAATGGCGTGACGCGATCCTCGCCAAGATCGTTCAGAAGGTCGGCGAGAAGCGTTACTGGGAGAACTGGGCGAAGGATGTCGCGGGGATCGCCTCTGACCACATGACTCGCATCAAGGGTCTGGTCGAGGGATCGGATGCAACGCTCCACGATGAGTTCGCCAGGTTCTTGAAGGGTCTCCAGGACAACCTCAACCCGTTCATTACGGAACGAGACGCCATCGAGATGCTCTCCCAGCACCTCATCACGAAGCCCGTATTCGATGCTCTGTTCGAGGGCTACGCCTTCAGCGACCACAACCCCGTCTCTCAGGTCATGCAGCACATGATCGATGCACTCGAAGAGCAGCATCTCGAGAAGGAGACCGAGAAGCTCGACAAGTTTTACGAGTCCGTGCGTACTCGTGCCTCTGGGATAACGGATGCCGCCGCGAAACAGCAGATCGTGAAGGAGCTGTACGAGAAGTTCTTCCAGACCGCGTTCTCCGGAACCAGCGACCGCCTCGGCATCGTCTACACGCCGAACGAGATTGTGGACTTCATCATCCACTCCGTCGATGACGCATTGAAGGCCGAGTTCGGAGCCAGCCTCTCCGACAAAGGCGTCCACGTACTCGACCCTTTCACTGGCACCGGCACCTTTATTGTCCGCCTGCTCCAATCCGGCCTCATCAAACCCGAGGATCTCGCCTACAAGTACCGGTACGAGTTGCACGCGAACGAGCTCGTTCTGCTCGCCTACTACGTCGCCGCGATCAATATAGAAGAGACCTACCATGACCTCGCAGGAGGCGATTACGTTCCCTTCGAAGGTATCGTGCTCACCGACACGTTCCAGATGAACGAAGCTGACGACGAACTCGACAACCACGGAGTCTTCCCCGAAAACAACGAGCGAGCCGAAGCGCAGAAAGCTCTCGACATCCGCGTGGTCATTGGCAACCCTCCCTATTCCAAGGGCCAGGAGTCCGGCAACGACAACAACCAGAACTTGAAGTACCCGACTCTGGATGCGAAGATCGCCGCGACCTATGCCGCCCGATCCACGGCGCAGAACAAGAACAACTTGTACGACTCGTACATCCGAGCCATCCGCTGGGCGTCAGACCGAGTCGGTGACAGAGGCATCGTGTCCTTCGTCTCCAACGGCGGTTTCATAGACGGAAACACCGCCGACGGCGTCCGTAAGACCTTCGCCGCCGAGTTCAACAGCATTTACGTCTTTAACCTCCGAGGCAACGCTCGCACCGCCGGTGAACAACGCCGTAAGGAGAAGGACAACGTCTTCGGGCAGGGCACTCGCACCACCGCAGCGATCTACTTGCTCATCAAGAACCCCGACGATCCCGCCCTCGGCAAGGTCTTCTACTCCGACATTGGCGACTACCTAACCCGCGAACAGAAACTCGACAGCGTGCGTGAAGCGCGAAGCTACACCGGCATCGACTGGACCGCGATCACCCCCAACCCCGAGGGCGATTGGGTCAACCAGAGACGGGACGACTTCGCCCGCTTTCAGTCTCTCGCGGACGCTGACACTTCCATACTTGCTTTGGCTTCCAACGGTCCCACGACGGCCCGCGACTCATGGGTGTACGCGTCGTCCGAAAGGCGAGTAACCGCGAACGTCCGCCGAATGCTCGGTGCCTATTCCGAGGCGATTGCCGGGCGGCAGGTCGAGGACCCGAAGAAGATAAGTTGGTCGCGCGGCCTCCGAAAGCGTGCCAGCCGCGAGGAGATCATTGAGTTTGACGCGTCCGCAATGCGGATGGCCGCGTACCGACCCTTTTTTCGTCAGCATCTGTACTTCGACTCGCGACTCAATGAGATTCAAAGCAAGATGCGAAGTATTTTCCCCACTCCGGAGTCGAGCAACTGGGTGATCTATCAGGTGGGATCAGGTTCCCAGGTGCCCTTCTCGGTGCTTGCCACTGCTCTCATCCCTGATCTTCACTTCACCGGCGCTGGATCTGCAGGGCAGGTGTTCCCCCGGTACCGTTACGAACCGGTCGGTGCGACAAGAGGTGGGCAAGTTTCCTTCTCGTTCGAAGATGGCGAGGTAATAGACGAGTTTCGCCGTATCGACAATGTCAGCGACGAGACCCTCGCCGACTACCAGAAGTCGTTCGGTGCGGATGTCACGAAGGACGATATCTTCTTCTACCTCTACGGAATTCTGCACAGTCCTGACTATCGAGAGCAGTTCGAAGGGGACCTGAAGAAGATGCTTCCCCGCATCCCGAAGGTCAAGGACTTCCAGGTGTTCAGCGACGCGGGGTGCCGGCTATCCGCGCTTCATCTGAACTACGAGACCATCGAGCCGTACGCGCTCGAGGTGCAACATAGTGTCAACGCCAGCTTCCGTGTTGAGAAGATGAAGTACGCGAAGTCCGGTCGCATTGCCGACAAGTCCACGGTCATCTTCAACAGTGACATCACTGTCTCCGGTATCCCTCAAGAGGCACACGATTACTTGATTGGTTCCCGCTCTGCGATCGACTGGATCATCGATCGCTACCAGGTGAAGACCGATATTGCCTCAGGGATCGTAAGCGACCCCAACGATTGGGCCGAGGAACAGGGTAATCCGCGCTACATCCTCGACCTATTGGGGCGGATCGTCACCGTGAGCCTCGAGACCGTTCGTATCGTGAAGTCGCTGCCGGCGTTGCAACTTGTCGAGGGGCGCTGTGAGAGAGAACGAGTACCTAAGCCACCCGCTATGGGGAGAGCTCGCCGCAGTAAATGAGAATTTCAAGACCTTAGACAATATTGCTGATGCCGAAGCATTGCGGATTATTGACCAGTTTCGCGAGTTGCTGGCCATAACCGATGCCTATCGGGTAGCCGAATGGGCACTGGTGACGGAGTCACAGCTGGGCCAGGTTTCCTCCTCGTGGGCGCAGATCAACAGTCATCTCTCAAGCTACATTTCGAGCAAGCAGGTTTCGTATCTGAGCCAAGCGGCGTCTCGAGCAGATGCGCTTCGAGAGCAGCTCGGCGGCATACCCAGACCTCTCGCACATGGTGCCGCTCAAGCCAACTTGACTCGATCGTTCAATCGATATCGCGAGGAACTCGACGCGAGTCGGGAGCGTATGCTTGCGCGCCTTGATCAAGCGCTTTCGGCAGCTTCCGAGAGGGAGTCACAGCTAGAGCGGCGGCTCGAAGAGTTGTCCGCGATGGTCGAGACGAGTAGAGCGATGGTCGCCACTACGGAGGAGCGCATCTCCCTCAGCGAGACCCGGATGGATGCGTCTCAGACGGCAAACAACGAAGCCTTCCTGGCGTCGCAGAGCGCACGTGAGAAGGACTTCAAAGCATGGCTGGCAAGCGAGGAATCACAATTTTCTTCGCTGGCTGACCCCCATCTTCAGTCGCTGAGAGACGCCGACTCGTCGGCGCAAGATGCACTAGCGGAGATCGCCAAACTTCGAACGAGCACAGTTGAGATGTCCAGCTTGGCGGCTGGGGATATTCTCGCAACGGAGTACGGGACCTACGCCTCGTCGGAGCGTCGCGCCGCCTTTGTGTCCGACGGAATCGGTGCTGCAGCTGCAGCAGCCGGCATACTACTGATCCTTTTTGCGTACGGCGAGGTCAAGGACATAGTGTCGTGGCCACCCGTCGTTTTGAAGTTTGGCCTCACAGCCGCCGCAGGTGGTATGGCAGCCGTAGCATTCAGATTCGGTGGGCAGGCAATTCGACGAGCTACCAGTTTCAAGCGCCAAGAACTTGAGTTGCGAGCCTTGCAACCGTTCTTGATGGACGTCGATGGTGCCGACGCTGCGAAGACTGCGTTCATGCAACGTGCTTTCGGCCACGCTTGGGTCGAGTCTGCTGTCGCACCCGCAGATGCTGAAGTCAACGAAAGCCTCGTGAAGCTTGTAACGGCGCTCGCGCAACATCTACCCAAGGGCGCTTAATCAGCGCCGCCGAGCCCGAAGCACCCGATACCCCTTATTCAACGCAGCCCGCGACACGGTGAGCTCCGAGGCGAACTCCCCATCCATCCACCGCTGCAAACTGTCCGACCCAAGGTTGCGAGCGACCACGAGCCACGCGTCGGTGCCAGGAGAAAGCCGCGGCAACCACAACCGCAGCAGCGCGTGCAGCTCGTCCTTGCCCACACGAATCGGCGGGTTCGACCAGATCGTCATGAATGTGATGTCGGCGGGAACATCAGCAGGCAAAGAAGCGTTGACATTGGTGAGCCCCATAACAGCTGCATTACGACGCACCAGATCCAGCGAACGCTCGTTGACATCCACGGCCCACACGGTAGCGTGGGGGGATTCGGCGGCGAGCGTGAGGGCGATTGGGCCCCAGCCGCACCCAAGGTCGAGAAGATTGCCACCCGGAGGAGGTGCTGGTACCGATGAAAGCAGCACACGTGTCCCCGTGTCGATCCGTTCGGGGCTGAACACGCCATTTGCCGTCTGAAGCTCGACGGCGCGGCCCGCAATGGTCGTGTGGATCGTCCGTAGCTTGAGCTCACTCTCTGGCGATGCCGAGAAATAG
Source organism: Conyzicola sp. (assembly GCF_057073975.1). Classification (NCBI taxonomy): domain Bacteria; kingdom Bacillati; phylum Actinomycetota; class Actinomycetes; order Micrococcales; family Microbacteriaceae; genus Conyzicola; species Conyzicola sp. Next base: position 12,071 of record NZ_JBXMIS010000017.1, read on the forward strand.
TGCTCATTTACCATCCCCAAAACTTACCTAATGCACGAGAACTAGGGTTAACCCAAATGACTGAAGAAGTAGAAACCCCCATGACTGACGCGGATGTCGTCGACCGCGTGCTCGCACGCCAGGCCACGCAGGCCGCCACCTACACGCGGTTCGGCACCGCGCAGGCGCTGCAGAGCGACAACAACTACGACGAGAACCGAGACGGCGACCAGTTCGACCGCGAAGACCGTGAGGCGCTGCGACGCGTCGCCGGGCTCAGCACCGAGCTCGAAGACGTCACAGAGGTCGAGTACCGCCAGTTGCGGCTTGAGAAGGTCGTGCTCATCGGCATCTACACCCAGGGCAACGTCGTCGAGGCAGAGAACTCCATGCGCGAGCTGTTCGCGCTGGCCGAGACCGCGGGAGCGCAGGTGCTCGACGGCCTGCTGCAGAAGCGAGCGCATCCTGACCCGTCGACCTATTTCGGCAAGGGCAAGGCGCAGGAGCTCGCGGCCGTCGTCGCAGCTGCTGGCGCCGACACCGTCGTTGCCGACACCGAGCTCGCTCCCTCCCAGCGACGTGCCCTCGAGGATGTCGTCAAGGTGAAGGTCATCGACCGCACCGCCGTCATCCTCGACATCTTCAGCCAGCACGCGAAGAGCCGCGAGGGCAAGGCGCAGGTCGAGCTCGCGCAGCTCGAGTACCTGCTGCCGCGACTGCGTGGTTGGGGTGAGAGCCTCAGCCGCCAGGGTGGTGGTGCGGGTGGTTCTGGCGCAGGCATGGGCAGTCGTGGCCCCGGTGAGACGAAGATCGAGCTCGATCGCCGCCGCATCAACACGCGCATGGCCAAGCTGCGCAAGCAGATCAAGGGATTCGCGCCGGCTCGCGAGGCGAAGCGGGCCAACCGCAACCGCTTCGAGGTGCCGAGCGTCGCGATCGCCGGCTACACGAACGCCGGCAAGTCGTCGCTGCTCAACCGCATCACGCGGGCCGGAGTGCTCGTCGAGAACGCGCTGTTCGCGACGCTTGATACCAGCGTGCGGAGAAACATCACCGAGGACGGCCGCCCGTACACCCTCACCGACACCGTCGGCTTCGTGCGCAACCTTCCGCACCAGCTGGTCGAGGCCTTCCGCTCCACGCTCGAAGAGGTGGGGGAGTCCGACGTCATCGTGCACGTGGTCGACGGCGCCCACCCTGACCCCGCCGGCCAGATCAAGACGGTGCGGGATGTCATCGGCGAGGTCGAGGCACGTCACCTGCCCGAGATCATCGTCTTCAACAAGGCCGACCTGGTTGATGCCGACCAGCGGCTTCTGCTGCGGGGCCTCGAGCCAAGCGCGATCTTCGTATCGGCCAGAACAGGGGAGGGCCTCGACGAGCTCAACGAGCGCATCGCCCAGCTGCTGCCCGCCCCAGAGGTGGAGGTGACCCTGCTCGTGCCATACGACCGCGGCGAGGTCATCTCGAAGCTGCACCTCTCCGGCCGCGTCAAGTCGACCGAGTACGTCGAGGAGGGCACCCGCGTCACCGCGATGGTGCACCCGCGCAACATGGGCGACGTGGAGCCCTTCCGCGTCTAGCCCTCTCGAGCCCGTAGCTCCAGCTGCGGGCTCGGGGCCCCACTGCTAGGGCGCTAGACGAAACGGTTTCTGGGGCCCCGAAGGCGCCGCGTTCGCTAGGGGCGTTCACCGAGCATCTATCGGGATGTCAGTGCGCGCCCCTAGCGTTGTCGCGTGAGCATGATCGAAGCCAGGGGACTCAAGAAGACCTACACGCCGCGCAAGGTGGCACCGGTGCACGCCCTCGACGGGCTCGACCTCGATGTGCCGCAGGGCACCGTCAAGGCGCTGCTCGGGCCGAACGGGGCGGGCAAGACGACGACCGTCAAGGTCTTCACGACGCTTATCAGGCCGGATGAGGGCACGGCCGTCATCGACGGAATCGACGTGCTCAAGCATCCCGATCGCATTCGCCCGATGATCGGCGTTTCTGGGCAGTACGCCGCGGTCGACGAGAACCTCACCGGCTTCGAGAACCTCGACATGGTCGGTCGGCTGTACCACCTCGGCGCCGCGGCCTCGAGGGCGCGGGCCACCGAGCTCATCGAGCTGTTCGACCTCGTCGACGCGAAAGACCGCCCGGTCAAGGGATTCTCTGGCGGCATGCGTCGCCGCATCGACCTTGCGGGCGCACTCGTCATTCGCCCTCGGGTGCTCTTTCTCGACGAGCCGACCACGGGCCTCGACCCGCGCAGCCGCCTCGGCATGTGGGACATCATCACGAGCCTCGTCGCCGACGGCACCACGGTACTGCTGACGACGCAGTACCTCGAGGAGGCCGACCAGCTCGCCGACTCCATCGCGGTGATCGACAACGGCACCGTGATCGCCGAGGGCACCTCCGACGAGCTCAAGGCGTCGATCGGCGGGCAGCGCGTCGAGATCAACCTCGTCTCCGCCGACGACACGGCGAGCGCCGTCGAGGTGCTCACGCGGTTCGGCTCCGGTGAGCCATCCGTCTCCAGCGACGGCCGCTCCATCACGGTCGCCTCGACGGATGCCCCGGCGGCCCTGCAGCGCATCCTCGCCGCCTTCGAGTCGAGCGGCACGCGCCTCTTCGACGCGGGCATGCGGCGCCCGACCCTCGACGACGTGTTCCTGCGACTCACCGGCCACACCGCCTCGGAGGATGAGGAGCACGATGCGGCCGACGCCGCGGCTCAGCAGAAGGGAGCGAAGAAGTGACGCTCGCACACTGGTTCAACGACGGTCTCGTCACGACGAAGCGCAACCTGATCAAGATCAAGCGGGTGCCAGACATCCTGGTGTTCACGCTCATCCAGCCGATCATGTTCGTGCTGCTGTTCTCCTACGTGTTCGGCGCGGCGATCTCGATTCCGGGCATCGACTACACGTCTTTCCTCATGGCGGGCATCTTCGCGCAGACCGTGGTGTTCGGCTCCACGTACTCTGGCTCAGCGATGGCGCAAGACCTCAAAGACGGCATCATCGACCGCTTTCGCACCCTGCCCATGAGCGCCTCGGCCGTGCTCATCGGCCGCACCAACGGCGACCTGCTTATCAACACGATCTCGATGCTGGTCATGATGGGCACCGGTCTCATCGTCGGCTGGCGCATAAAGTCGAGCCCCATCGAGGCGCTCTTCGCGGTGCTCCTGCTGCTGCTGTTCGGCTACGCCTTCTCCTGGCTCATGGCCTTCATCGGCATGAGCGTGCGCAGCCCGGAGATCATCAACAACGTCTCTTTTCTTGTGCTGTTTCCGCTCACCTTCATCTCGAACGCCTTCGTGCCGGCCGAGAACCTGCCGACCCCGCTGCGCATCTTCGCGGAGTGGAACCCGGTCACCTCGCTCGTGCAGGCGGCCCGTGAGCTGTTCGGCAACGTTCCACCCGGCACGCCGGTCGGCGACTCGTGGCCAGCGCAGAACCCGATTCTCACCGTGCTCATCGGCATCGCCGTGCTGCTCGTGGTGTTCGTGCCGCTGTCGGTGCGCAAGTACCAGTCGCTCAGCTCGCGCTAGCGGCGCACTGACGTTGGCCGGCCGCGTCGCAGAAGGATGCTGCCGAGAAGGATCCCGACCCACGCGGCGATGGTGAGCACGCCGAGGGCAAGCAGCTCGAGAAGGCCGTTCATCGCGCCAACCACAGTGAGCACGACCCCGATGACGGGTGCTGCCCACGTGCCGTAGCGGTTGAGAAACAGCGGCGGGATGCGGCCAGTGATCATTCCGATGGCATAGAACCAGATGACGCAGGCGCCAAGCCCGGTGATGCCGATGAGCATCCACGGGGCCGAGTCGGAGCCAGCGCTCGCCAGCACAAGGCCGGTGAAGCCGACGGTGAACAGGATTCCCGCGACCGGTGAGAACCACGCGAGGCGGCGACCCGCAGTCATCACCTGCGATCCCGCTATCGCGCTCGCGCCCAGCAGTCCGGAGAACAGGCCGACCATGCCGCCGTACCCGAGCGCCGTGCCCTCGTTGGCGGCGACCGGCCACACCACCCCGAGCAGCCAGAGGCCGAGGCCGAGCCCGACGAGGCTGCCGCCGACCAGCAGCGGCACGTAGCTCGCGGTGCTGCGGTCGCTGGGTGCCGTGGCGGGGATTCGGGCGTTCGTGCGTCGGGGCTTGTTGCTCACCAGCTCGAGACTACGTCGATCGGCGGAACCACTCGACCGCCGGGGTTGACCACCCGTGCCCGTAACACGCCGTCACGCCGCGTCACGCGCGCTCTAGGCTTGGAGGGTTGCGCAGAACAGGCAACACGAGCGACAGCAGAGCCCTGCACCCGCCCATCTGATTCCGCACACGCGCGAAAGGAGGGGTAGTGCCCACGTTCTCATTCGAGCTCTACCCGCCGCGCACGCCTGCGGCCGAGCTCGCGTTGCTCGACTCCCTCGACCATCTTGTGGCGGCCGGCCCCGAGTTCATCTCCGTCACCTACGGCGCGAGCGGCTCGACCCGCGGCGCCTCGCTCGACGTTCTCGACAAGGTGCTCGCGCGCACGAGCGCGATGGCGCACCTCACCTGTGTCGGATCGTCGTATGACGAGGCCGGCCGCCTCATCCGCGAGTTTCTCGATGCGGGTGTCACCAGCTTCCTCGCCCTCCGCGGCGACCCCCCTGCCGATGCGCACGAGGGAGAGCAGTTTCTCGGCGACCTCGGCAGCGCGGGGGAGCTCGTTCAGCTCATCCACCGCATCCAGGCCGAGCGGGCGCACTTCACCGAGGTGAGCATTCCCGGTGCGCACGGCGCGAAGAGGATCGCCAAGGGCAAGAAGGTGACCATCGCCGTCGCCGCCTTCCCCAACGGGCACCCGCGCTCGCGCTCCGTCGAGCAGGATCTCGACACCCTGCTCGCGAAGGAGGCCGCTGGCGCCAACCTCGCGATCACGCAGCTGTTCTTCCACGCGGAGGACTACCTTCGCTTCGTCGACCAGGCGCGCGCAGCGGGAGTGACCATGCGCATCCTGCCCGGAATCATGCCGGTGCTGAGCCCCGCACGACTGCATCGCATCGTCGACCTCACCGACGAGATGCTGCCGCTTCCCCTCCTGCGCAGGCTCGAGGCGGAAGCTACCCCAGAAGGCCAGGCGGCCGTTGGCATTGCCCACGCGATCGACCTCGTGAACGCCGTCGTGACGAAACCCGATGACGGCGTTCACCTCTACACGTTCAACCAGCACGAACCCGTGCTCGCGGTGCTCCGCGGCGCAGGGCTACTCGAAAAGGAACCAGCATGACCAACGCATTCCCCACCGGAACCATCCTCGGCTACCCCCGTATCGGCCGACGCCGCGAGCTCAAGAAGGCCGTCGAGGCCTTCTGGGCCGGCACGATCAGCGCTCAGCAGCTCGAGGATGCCGCACGCGACCTTCGCGCAGCCACCCGCGAGCGTCTCGTGAGCCTCGGCCTCGGCCGCATCGACTCGAGCATTCCAGAGGCATTCTCCTTCTACGACCAGGTGCTGGATGCCGCGGTCACCGTCGGCGCCATCCCCTCCCGTTTCCAACGCCTCGTCGGCGACGACGGCACGGTGGATCTCGCTGGCTACTTCACCATCGCGCGCGGCGAGGGCGCCGACGTGCCGGCAGAGATGACCAAGTGGTTCGACTCGAACTACCACTACCTCGTGCCAGAGATCGGGCCAGACACCGACTTCCACCTCGCCTCCGACCGCCTCATCCGCGAGGTCGCGGAGGCCACGGCGAGCGGCTACCGCACGCGCCCCGTCATCGTCGGCCCTGTCACGTTCCTGCTGCTGTCGAAGGCCGCAGAGGGATCACCGGAGGGCTTCACGCCGCTCGACCGCCTCGACGACCTGCTGCCCGTCTACGCAGAACTGCTCGCGGCCCTCACCGCCGTCGGCGCCGAGTGGGTGCAGCTCGACGAGCCAGCCCTCGTCTCCGAGTCGATCGAGGTCGGCCGCAAGGTCGTGCTCGCCGCCACCAAGCACGCCTACGAGCTGCTCGGCTCTGTGCCGGCCCGCCCGCAGATCTTCGTCGCCGCACCGTACGGCTCGCTCGACGACGCCCTGCCCGTGCTGCTCGAGTCGCCCGTCGAGGCGATCGGCCTCGACCTGGTTCGCGGGTCCCTCGAGGGCACGATCGTGACCGACAAGACCATCGTCGGCGGCGTCATCGACGGCCACAACATCTGGCGCGGTGACCTGGGCGCCGCCTTCGAGAAGCTCGTCGCGGCTGGGGCGACGGCAGTCTCATCCAGCACATCGCTGTTCCACACCCCGCACGACGTCGACGACGAGCCGCTGCTCGACGACCGCCTCAAGAGCTGGCTCGCCTTCGCCGACCAGAAGGTCGCGCAGATCGCCACGCTCGCGAAGGGACTCACCGAGGGCAAGGCGGCGATCCAGAGCGAACTGGATGCCGCATCCAGCGCCCTTCAAGACCGTCACGACGCCCCCGGCGTGCGCGATGGCGCCGTGCGAGCCCGCGCGGCGGCACTGACCGCAGAGGCCTTCAGCCGCGGCTCGTACGAGGAGCGCCTGGACGCCCAGACCGCCGCGTTGAACCTGCCGTTCCTGCCGACGACGACCATCGGGTCGTTTCCCCAGACCGGTGAGATCCGCAAGTACCGCGCGCAGTACACCAAGGGCGAGCTGAGCGAGCGCGAGTACGAGGAGTACCTCAAGGCCGAGATCAAGCGGGTCGTCGACCTGCAGGAGGAGATCGGCATCGACGTCATCGTGCACGGCGAGCCAGAGCGCAACGACATGGTGCAGTACTTCGCAGAGCACCTCGACGGCTTCGCGGTCACGCAGAACGGCTGGGTGCAGTCCTACGGCTCCCGCTGTACTCGCCCCTCCCTGCTCTGGGGCGACGTTGCCCGCGAGGCGCCGATCACCGTCGAGTGGTCACGCTACACGCAGTCGCTCACGCAGAAGCCGGTCAAGGGCATGCTCACCGGGCCCGTGACGATCCTCGCGTGGAGCTTCGTGCGCGACGATCAGCCGCTCGCCGACACGGCCAACCAGGTCGCCCTCGCGCTGCGCGACGAGATCTCTGATTTGGAGCAAGCCGGCATCGGCATCATCCAGGTCGACGAGCCAGCACTGCGCGAGCTGCTGCCGCTGAAGAAGAAGGACCAGCCCGCCTACCTCGACTGGTCGGTCGGCTCCTTCCGCCTCGCCACCGCCGGCGTGGCTCCCGCCACGCAGATCCACACCCACCTCTGCTACTCGGAGTTCGGTGTCGTCATCGACGCGATCGACCGACTGGATGCCGACGTCACCTCGATCGAGGCGGCGCGCAGCAAGATGGAGGTCGTGCCTGACATCGCAACCAGCGGATTCGGGCGTGGCATCGGCCCCGGGGTCTACGACATCCACTCGCCGCGTGTGCCGTCGGTGTCGGAGGTCGAGTCGCTGCTGTCGACGGCTCTCGCGTCGATTCCGTCGCGCCAGGTCTGGGTCAACCCGGACTGCGGACTCAAGACCCGTGGCTATGCCGAGACGGTCGAGTCGCTGCGCAACGTGGTCGCGGCCACGCAGGCAGTGCGCGCCCGCGTTTCTGCGTCGTAGCTCCAGCTGCGGCCTCGGGGCCCCCGTTGTAGCACCTCGCTTGAGGTCACAACTGGGTCCCCGAGGCGGCCGAGCTTCACGTGCCCGGTCTCGGGCATGAAAAAAGCCCCGCCGAAGCGGGGCTCTTTTCGTTTAGGACCTAGGCGGCCTTGGTGCCCTGAAGCACCTCATCCAGGATGATGGAGGCGTCTTCGTCAGACACCTTCTGCGCGAGCGCGAGCTCGGAGATGAGCACCTGGCGGGCCTTGAGCAGCATGCGCTTCTCGCCGGCGGACACGCCGTGGTCCTGCTCGCGACGCCACAGGTCGCGCACGACCTCGCCGACGCGGTAGACGCTACCCGAGGCCATCTTCTCCTGGTTGGCCTTGTAACGGCGCGACCAGTTGCCCGGCTCCTCGACGAACTCGCTGCGCAGCACCTCGAAGACGGCCTCGACGCCGGCAGCGTCGATGACGTCGCGCACACCGACGAGTTCTGCGGAGTCGATCGGCACCTTGATGGTGAGCTCTGACGTGTGCACGTCGAGGGTCATGTAGGTCTTCTCTTCGCCCTTGACCATGACCTTGTCGAGCTTGGTGATCGTGACGGCACCGTGGTGCGGGTAGACAAGGGTTTCTCCGATGGTGAACTGCATGTGGGCATCCCTGTCTGTTGAATTGGCGTGTTGCCGTGATACGGCCGCGCGAGAAGCAGACACCAAGTTTACCAGCTATAGTGCGCCACCGCTGACGGGGTCATTCTCGAGACGGACGCGGGATGCTGCCGCAAGCAACAAGACTGGCTGGGTGCCATTCACGCCAAGCCACGCCGTCGCAATCCTCCCGTTCGCCCGCACCCCGCTGCCCGCCGCCGCCCTCGTGATCGGGTCGATGGCGCCGGACCTCCAGTACTTCGTGCCCCTCGGGCTCACTCGCTCGGCGAGCCACTCCTTCCCTGGCATCGTCCTGATCGACCTGCCGGTCGGCATAGCAGCGCTCCTGCTCTGGTTCTGGCTGCTGCGGGCACCCGTGCTCGACTACTCGCCGGCATGGCTGCGAGAAAGGATGCGGCCCGTGCCGCCCGTGCCGCAACCGCGTCGCTCATGCAGCGCTGACTCTGGTCGCCCTCGAGATTGGCGTTCTCACGCACCTGCTGCTCGACCTTCCGACCCACGTCGGCTGGCTCTCCGAGCAGTGGGAGTGGATGCAGGGCGACGTTGGCCAGTTCACCGTTCTGCGGGCGCTGCACTTCGGCTTCTCGGTTGTCGGCGCAGGGATCATCGCGTGGTGGACGTGGCGCTGGGCACTGCGCACGCCGCGGATTGCGGTTGCAGGCCGGCTGACGCAGGGGCAGCGAGTATTCGGGTGGGTGCTCACCGCATCCACGCTGTTCGTCGTCATGGCCGCGCTCTGGGCGGTCGCTGTCGTGCGCGGAGGCAACCCTCTCGGTGGCAGCGTGTGGTTCTTCGCTTTCTGTGCTGCGGCCGGCTGCGTGATTGCTGTTGTCGTCGTGCTCGCGCTCGTGTGGCGCTTCGCGCTACGTGACTACAGCGACCGCAGCACCGCCACGACCTTGCCGAGCACCTCGGCGTAGTCACCGAGGATCGGCTCGAAGGCAGAGTTCTGCGGCAGCAGCCAGGTGTGGCCGTCGCGCTGGCGGAAGACCTTGACGGTCGCCTCGTTGTCGAGCATGGCGGCCACGATCTCGCCATTCTCCGCCGTCTTCTGCTGGCGTACGACGACCCAGTCGCCGTCCATGATGGCGGCGTCGATCATCGACTCGCCGACGACCTTGAGCATGAACAGCTCGCCCTTGCCGACGAGCTGGCGGGGGAGCGGGAAGACCTCGTCGACCTGCTGGTCTGCCGTGATCGGGATACCGGCGGCGATGCGGCCGACGAGCGGCACCATTGCAGCGTCGCCGACGGACGGCGCGCTCGACTCGGCCGGAGCGTCGTCATCGATCGACGGCATCTCGATGAGTACCTCGAGGGCGCGCGGCCGGTTGGGGTCGCGGCGAAGGTAGCCGCTGAGCTCGAGCTGGTTGAGCTGGTGGGTGACGCTCGACAGCGAGGAGAGCCCGACGGCGTCGCCGATCTCGCGCATGCTCGGCGGGTAGCCCCGCGCCGTCACCGACTTCTGGATGACGTCGAGGATGGCGAGCTGCTTGTCGCTCAGGCTCGTGCGCCGGCGTGTGCGTTCTTCATCGGCCACGATCGGCTCCTTCAACGTTCGAATGTCAGTGGTCGCTGGTTGGGTGAGAACCAGACATTCGAAAGAGTATCCGCTGGCAGGCGCAAAACCAAAGACATATTCGAGTGTTGTGCAAAGAAATGTTCGAACAGTTTCGAATATCGACTTGAAAAAGACGTCAATCGAATATATGTTCGGAACAAAGCTTCGTATCCGGCACTCCCGGCCGAGTGCCGGATACGAAACCCCCGTAGAGGAGAAGGCAATGACTGCAGTAGGCATGGATTTCGGGTTCGCGGCTCCCAAGTCCCACCTGCGCCTGACGCCGCGCGGTCGCGCGGTGTTCACCTCGCTCGCCGCGCTCCCGCTGGTGGTCGCTGCGGCGCTCTTCGCCCTCAACGGCGGCGGCGCGGTTGCCACGCAGCAGGTGGCGCAGCCGGGGGTTGAGTACGAGTACGTGACGGTCGAGGCGGGGGAGTCCCTATGGGCTCTTGCCACCGACATCGCCCCGACGGCCGATCCGCGTGATGTGATCAGCGACATCCTCGCCTTCAACGGCATGTCGTCGTCGCAGATCGAGCCGGGCCAGCAGCTCGCGATCCCGACCAAGTACGCACAGCAGTAACAGCGCCCCGCGCCGAATACGCTGGAGCGCGTGACTTCTCTCGACGACCTCCCCATTCGCGACGACCTGCGCGGCAAGCACCCCTACGGCGCCCCGCAGAAGGCGGTTCGCGTCGCCCTCAATGTCAACGAGAACACGCACCCGATTCCCGAGGATGTCGCCCGCGACATGGTCGAATCCCTCGCCGCCGCGATCCTCACCGTCAACCGCTACCCCGACCGGGAGTTCACCGAGCTCCGCGAAGGGCTCGCGAGCTACCTCGGGCACGGCCTGACGCGCGACAACCTGTGGGCGGCGAACGGCTCCAACGAGGTTCTGCAGCAGATCCTGCAGGCGTTCGGCGGCCCGGGGCGCAGCGTGCTGATCTTTCCGCCGACCTACTCGATGTACCCGATCCTCGCCGACGGCACCGGCACCCGCGTCATCACGGCAGAGCGCGAGGCAGAGTTCGGCATCAGCCCGCAGCTCGTCACGGAGGCCATCGAGCGGGAGAAGCCCGACATCGTCATCCTGTGCTCGCCGAACAACCCCACCGGCACGCCGCTGCCGATCGAGACGATCGAGGCGGCGTACGAGGCCATGGAGACAGGCATCCTCGTCGTCGACGAGGCGTACGCGGAGTTCACCCCCGACCACATCCCGAGTGCGGTGAGCCTGCTGCCCGGCCGTGAGCGACTGCTGGTGAGCCGCACCATGAGCAAGGCCTTCGCCTTGGCGGGTGCCCGCCTCGGCTACCTTGCCGCCGACCCCGCGGTCACCGACGCCCTTCGGCTCGTGCGCCTGCCGTACCACCTCTCTGCGCTCACCCAGGCGGCCGCGAGTGCGGCACTGCGCCACGCGCCGGCGATGCTGGCGATGGTCGACGACATCCGCGCCCAGAGGGACCGCATCATTAGGGAGCTGCCGGCGCTCGGCTACCAGCCGCACGCCAGCCACACCAACTTCGTGCTGTTCGGGGGAGTGCGCGACCCCAATGCGACCTTCGAGGCGCTGCTCGAGCGCGACGTGCTCATCCGCGACGTCGGCATCCCGAACCACCTTCGGGTGACCGCTGGCACGAAGGCGGAGACGACGTTCTTCCTCAGCGCCCTCGAGAGCGTTGGCGCCCTCGGTAGCATTGACCTATGACCACCCAGCGCACGGCGCACATTCAGCGTGAGACGAGCGAGTCGAGCATCGACCTGCGTCTCAACCTCGATGGCACCGGCACCTCGTCGATCACCACGACCGTGCCGTTCTACGACCACCTGCTGACGGCGTTCGCGAAGCACTCGCTCATCGACCTCGAGGTCACAGCCAAGGGCGACATCGAGATCGACGTGCACCACACGGTCGAAGACATCGGCATCGCGCTGGGCACGGCCATCAAGCAGGCGCTCGGCGACAAGAGCGGTATCTCGCGCTTCGGCGACGCCCTCGTGCCGCTTGACGAGGCGCTCGTGCAGGCGGTCGTCGACATCTCTGGTCGCCCGTTCCTCGTGCACACCGGCGAGCCGGCCGGGTTCGAGTTCCACCTCATCGGCGGCCACTTCACCGGCTCGATGGTTCGCCACGTCTTCGAGGCGATCGCATTCAACGCCGGCCTCACCGTGCACGTCACCGTGCTCGGAGGCCGCGATCCGCACCACATCGCCGAGGCGGAGTTCAAGGCGTTCGCCCGCGCGTTCCGCTTTGCCGTCGCGCGCGACGAGAAGGTCAGCGGTATCCCGTCGACGAAGGGCGCGCTGTAGTCGTGAGCGCTCCATCCGTCGTCGTTCTCGACTACGGCTCCGGCAATGTGCACTCGGCGGCCAAGGCCCTCGAGGCGGCCGGTGCACGGGTAGAGCTGACCGCCGACCGCGACCGCGTTGCCGCGGCCGACGGACTGCTCGTGCCCGGCGTCGGAGCCTTCAGCGCCGTCATCGCGGCACTCAACGCCGTGCGCGGTGGAGCCATGATCGAGAAGCGCCTCATCGCCGACAAGCCGGTGCTCGGAATCTGCGTCGGCATGCAGGTGCTGTTCGAGCACGGCCTCGAGCGCGGCAACGAGACCGACGGCCTTGGTGAGTGGCCGGGCACCGTGACAGAGCTCGTCGCGCCCGTGCTGCCGCACATGGGCTGGAACACCGTGGATGCCGGCGAGGGCTCCCGCTTGTTTGCCGGCATCGAAGACGAGCGCTTCTACTTCGTGCACTCCTACGGCGCACAGGAGTGGACGCTCGACCCGCAACCGCCGTTCACCGCGCCGACCCTCACGTGGGCAGAGCACGGCTCTCGCTTCATCGCGGCAATCGAGAACGGCCCCCTCTCGGCAACCCAGTTCCACCCAGAGAAGTCGGGCGAGCCCGGCATCCGGCTGCTCAAGAACTGGCTGGGAACGCTGTAGGGTTGCCCCCGGCCTTTTTTGCACCCCACGAGAGCAGACAATGAGCGAGTTCAACACCACCCCGAAGCTTGTCCTCCTTCCCGCGGTCGATGTCGCCGACGGCAAGGCGGTGCGCCTCACCCAGGGCGCCGCCGGCACAGAGACGAGCTACGGCAGCCCGCAGGATGCCGCGCAGGAGTGGATCGACGAGGGTGCAGAGTGGATCCACCTCGTCGACCTCGACGCTGCCTTCGGCCGTGGCAACAACCGCCACGTCATCGAGAAGGTCGTCAAGAACACCCCGCGTGACGTCAACATCGAGCTGTCGGGCGGCATCCGCGACGACGCATCGCTCGAGGCAGCTCTCTCGACGGGTGCCAAGCGCATCAACCTCGGCACCGCAGCGCTCGAGAACCCAGAGTGGGCCGCCCACGTCATCGCAGAGTACGGAGAGGCGATCGCCGTCGGACTCGACGTGCGCGGAACCACCCTCGCCGCTCGCGGGTGGACTGAGGATGGCGGCGACCTCTGGGAGGTGCTCGACCGCCTCGAGCGGGCCGGCTGCAGCCGCTACGTCGTCACCGACGTCGCGAAGGACGGCATGCTCGCCGGGCCAAACCTCGAGCTGCTCACGAAGGTCGCGGAGCGCACCGACCGCCCGGTCATCGCCTCCGGCGGAATCTCGAACCTCGACGACATCGCGGCCCTGCGCGCGCTCGTTCCCCTCGGCATCGAGGGCGCGATCGTCGGCAAGGCGCTCTACACCAAGGCATTCACCTTGGCCGAGGCGCTGGATGTCGCGGGCGACTAGCGAAGAGCCAATCGCAGCGTCGTGGCGAAGCCGCGACGAGAGGGTGAACAGGTGAACTACGCAGACGCAAGCACCGGCGCCGACTCCGCCGGCCAGCCGTGGGCTGGCCGCACCTTCGAGCACACCAGCGCGAGTGACGACGACGGCTCTGCCCCTCCCGTGCTCATCGAGGTGCTGCGGCGGTTTCGTGCGCGAGAGGTCGGCGAGGCGGAGGTCGTGGCGGCCTTTCGCGAGTGCCGTGTGCTGATCCCGCTCATCGCCCATCTCGGCGAGACGGGGGTCAACGACCACGGCCACACGGTCGACAAGACGCAGGAGCTCGCCATCGTCACGGTCGAGGGGCCCGACGGGCGCACAGCGCTTCCCGTGTTCACGAGCGTCGACGCGATGCGGGCCTGGAACCCGGCGGCGCGCCCCGTGCCGACGGATGCCCCGCGCGTCGCGTTGGCGGCGGCCAGCGAGCAGACCGACGTCGTCATCCTCGACCCGACCTCGGCGACGGAGTTCGCCATCCGCCGCCCCGCCCTCTGGGCGATCGCCCAGCAGCAGGGGTGGACGCCGAGCCACCTCGACCCGGTGGTGCTCGACGCCTTCGTCGGCGCGGCAGCGGGGGAGGCGGCGGTCGCTGCGGTTCAGCTCGAGCCCGGTGACCCCGATGCGCGACTGGCGGGCCCGGAGCTCGTGCTGCGACTCGAGCTTGCACCGGGGCTCGACCAGGCAGGGCTCGACGCCCTGCTCGGCCGCCTCCAGCAGCGCTGGACGGCCTCGGAGGTCATCGCAGAGCGCGTGGACTCGATGCGCGTGCAGCTCGCGACTCCTGCCTAGGATTACTCCATGAATCTGCGCGTGGGGGCCGGGGCGCTCGTCGCGCTCGGGGTTCTCACTGCACTCGCCGGGTGCACTCCTGCGCCTGCCGAGGTGCAGATCTCGCCGGCGGGGGAGGTGCAGCTCAACCTCATCGAGGTGAACGGGGCGGCGCGCTCGTACATCCTCCACGTGCCAGAGGGCGCCCGGCCCGACAAGCCGCTGCCCGTGCTCGTCATGCTCCACGGGGCCGGTGGCGACGCCGAGCGCGCCCGACTCGCGAGCGGGTTCGACGACTACTCCGACGCCGACGACTTCATCGTCGTCTACCCGAACGGCACCCAGGCCGCCGACATCCCCGGCGAGTTCTCGTGGAACGCGGGCGCATGCTGCGGTGCTCCCCAGCGTGCGGGGGTTGACGACGTCGGCTTCATCGCCGCGGTGCTCGACGAGGTCGCAGCGCAGCATCCCGTCGACGCCAGCCGTGTCTACCTCACCGGCTTCTCGAACGGCGGCATGCTGAGCTATCGCCTCTCCTGCGAGCTGGGGGAGCGCTTCGCGGGCATCGCCGTTGTGGGCGGAGCGCTCAACATCTCGCTGTGCGAGGCGCCCTCTCCCATGAACGTGCTCATCATCCACGGCATGGCCGACCAGACCGTGCCGTACGACGGCGGCGAGTCGAACGAGAGAACGGCAGCGCGGTTCGGACAGTGGAAGAACGTCTCCGTCGCCGACTCCGCGGCCTTCTGGCGTGATCGCGACGACTGCGATGCCGAGCCAGTGACGACGATCGAGGGTCCGATAGCGACGGACCTCTACGAGGGATGCGTGAACGACAGGATGCTGGAGGTCGTCTCCATCACCGACGGCCCCCACGCGTGGCCGCGCCTCGACACCCAGGGCTACGACGCGTCAGCCGGCATCGTCGGCTTCTTCCAGCTCAGCTAGCGGAGCTAGTTGACCGGGCCCGTCCACTTCTCGCCGGGGCCGCTGCCCGGGGCATCGGGAATGCTCGACGCCTCGCGGAACGCCAGCTGCACCGTGCGAAGGCCGTCGCGAAGGGCGAGGGCGTGGTGGTCGCCGAGGTCGGGGGCGGAGGCGGTGACGAGTCCGGCGAGGGCGTTGATGAGCTTGCGCGCCTCGTCGAGGTCAACCTCTGGCTCGTCCTCCTCGCCAAGGCCGAGCTTGACGGCGGTGGCACTGAGCAGGTGGATCGCGACGGTGTTGATGACCTCGATTGCGGGCACCTCGCCGATATCGCGGATCTCCGGGTCGACACTGAGGTCGTGGCTGTAGGCGTCGCTCATGGTTTCCTTCGCTGATTCGCGCAGTGTCTGCTATTCTGATGCAGGCTCCGGGGCTTGCCCCGGTACGAAAGTGGAGATTCTCCCACCTGATGACCGCTTGCAGTTGCTGCAAGAACAAGGTTATCGGGTAAGTACACCCCGCCTGTTCGCGCGAGAGATCGTGCGTGAAGGTAGACATATCGGGTGCATTGAATTCTTTCCTTTCGTCGCTGCGCGGCATCCGTCTCGCAGTGTCGCTCACGCGGCTCGTGCCGCTGGCGTGGCTACAGCACCAATGACGAAAGAAGACTCGCATCAGCGATCCCCGTACCAATGACCGAATCCGCGTCCCGGAGGTCCGTCTTGTTGGCCCCAACGGCGAGCAGGTCGGTGTCGTCCGTATCGAAGACGCCCTGCGCCTCGCGCAGGAGGCAGACCTGGATCTGGTAGAGGTAGCTCCCAATTCCAAGCCGCCGGTCGCCAAGATCATGGACTACGGCAAGTTCAAGTACGAAGAGGCCCAGAAGGCCAAAGAGGCCCGTCGCAACCAGGCCAACACGATTCTCAAGGAGGTGCGTTTCCGTTTGAAGATCGACAAGCACGACTACGAGACGAAGCGCAAGCACGCCGAGGGATTCCTGGCGGCAGGCGACAAGGTCAAGGCCATGATCCTGTTCCGCGGCCGTGAGCAGTCGCGCCCTGAGCAGGGTGTTCGCCTTCTCCAGCGCTTCGCCGAGGATGTCGCGGAGTTCGGCTCTGTCGAGTCGACTCCCACGATCGACGGTCGCAACATGGTCATGGTGATCGGACCGCACAAGAGCAAGGCAACGGCCAAGGCCGAGGCCGACGCCCGTCGTGCGGCGAGCAAGCCGGCCCGCGAGCCGCTCGCGCCCGCCGAATCCTCTGCCCCTGCTGCCGCCCCCAAGGCCGCGGCAGAGAAGAAGCCGGTTGTCGCGCCTGTCGAAGCGAAGGCTGCTCCGGTCGTCGCGCCCGTCGAGGCGAAGGCCGCCCCGGTCGTCGAGACCGTCGCACCCGTCGAGACGCCAGTCGAGAAGCCTGCTGCAGCACCTAAGGCTGCAGCGCCAAAGGCTGCCGCGCCGAAGGCGACCCCGGCCAAGCCAGCCACCCCGGCCGCTCCTGCGGCCCCCACGCCCTCCGCTGCCGCAGCTCCCAAGCCAGCGGCTGCAAAGCCGGCTCCGAAGAAGCCTGCTGCGCCAGCGGCCGAGTCCACCAAGTAAGGAAAAGCACAATGCCCAAGATGAAGACCCATTCCGGCGCCAAGAAGCGCTTCAAGGTCACCGGTAGCGGAAAGATCAAGAAGCAGCAGGCCGGCATGCGCCACAACCTCGAGGTCAAGTCGGGCAAGCGCAAGCGCGCCCTCAACGCCGACCAGGTGCTGGCACCGGCCGATGCCAAGGGCATCAAGAAGCTTCTCGGCCTGTAGCGCCGACGGAATCGTAAAGGAACAGACAAATGGCAAGAGTTAAAAGGGCGGTAAACGCTCACAAGAAGCGTCGCGTCATCCTCGAGCGCGCCAAGGGCTACCGCGGCCAGCGTTCGCGCCTCTACCGCAAGGCCAAGGAGCAGGTCACCCACTCCCTCGTCTACGCGTACCGTGACCGCCGCGCGCGCAAGGGCGACTTCCGTCGCCTGTGGATCCAGCGCATCAACGCTGCGTCGCGCGCCAACGGACTCACGTACAACCGCTTCATCCAGGGCCTCGGTCTTGCCGGTGTCGAGGTCGACCGTCGCATCCTCGCCGACCTCGCTGTCACCGAGCCTGCCACGTTCGCGGCGCTCGTTGCCACGGCGAAGGCCGCGCTTCCGGCCAACACCAGCGCGCCGAAGGCTGTTGCGTAACCTTTAGTACCTACACTGTCGGCATGATCGACAACCCGCGCTCTCCACGAGTACGCGGCGTGGCAAAACTTGCCAAGAGAGACGCCCGGTCACAGACCGGGCGTTTTCTCTTGGAGGGCCCACAGGCCGTAAGCGAAGCACTCGCCTACCGCCCTGAGCTCATCGAGGAACTCTTCGTCACGCCAACCGCCCTCGACCGCTACCAAGACATCGGCCGTGCCGCGCGGGAGGCAGGCCTTGAGATCGAGTTCGTCTCAGAGCAGGTGCTCGAGGCCATGGCCGACACCGTGACGCCGCAGGGCGTGCTCGCGGTGGCGCGGCAGTTCCCCACGTCGCTGAAGGACATCCTCGGTGGCGAGCCGCGATTGATCGCCATTCTCGAAGAGGTGCGTGACCCCGGCAACGCGGGCACCATCATCCGGGCAGCAGACTCCGCCGGGGCTGACGCCGTCATCCTCACCGGCCGCAGTGTCGACCTGTACAACCCCAAGGTCGTTCGGGCGACAACCGGCTCGCTCTTTCACGTGCCGGTCGCGATCATGCCAGACCTGGATGCCGTGCTGGAGCGCGTCAAGGCCGCAGGAATCCAGGTGCTCGCCGCCGACATCAAGGGGGAGGATCTGCTCAGCGCACGGCCGAGCCTCTCCGCGCCGACAGCCTGGCTGTTCGGCAACGAGGCGCGTGGCCTCAGCGACGAGCAGCTCGCGCTGGCCGACCGCGCGATCACCGTTCCCATCTACGGCAAGGCGGAGTCGATGAACCTCGCGACGGCCGCATCGGTGTGCCTCTACGAGAGCGCATTCGCCCAGCGCTCCTGACTATTCTTCTCCCGTCGCGGCTCCAGCGACGGGCTCATTCCCCGCTCTACAACCGGGGCGCCGAGCCCGCAGTTGGAGCTACGACGTGAGGAACACTGCTCACGGCACGCTGGTAGAACGCTGATTGACCCCCGTGCGGGGGGTGTGGTTCAGTGACTAGATGGAACCCCTCGTCGTCATAGACCGCGTGAACAAGCACTTCGGCGAACTGCACGTGCTGAAGGACATCACGACGACGATCCACCGCGGAGAGGTGGTCGTGGTGATCGGTCCGAGCGGGTCCGGCAAGTCGACGCTGTGCCGGGCGGTCAACCGGCTCGAGACGATCGACTCCGGGTCGATCACTATCGACGGCGTTCCGCTGCCGGAGGAGGGCGCGGCCCTCGCCCGGCTTCGCGCCGACGTCGGCATGGTCTTTCAATCGTTCAACCTCTTCGCGCACAAGACCGTGCTGCAGAACGTCACCCTAGGCCAGATCAAGGTGCGCAAGCGCTCTGCCGTCGACGCAGACAAGCGCGCGATGGAGCTGCTCGACCGGGTCGGCGTCGCCAACCAGGCCGCGAAGATGCCTGCCCAGCTCTCTGGCGGCCAGCAGCAGCGGGTGGCGATCGCACGGGCACTCGCCATGGACCCCAAGGTGATGCTGTTCGACGAGCCGACATCCGCGCTCGATCCGGAGATGATCAACGAAGTGCTCGACGTCATGGTCGGCCTCGCAGAAGACGGCATGACGATGGTCGTCGTCACCCATGAGATGGGCTTCGCCCGCAAGGCGGCGCAGCGCGTGCTCTTCATGGCCGATGGGGAGATCGTCGAGGAGGCGACCCCCGAGAGGTTCTTCACGCAACCAGAGAGTGAGAGGGCGAAGGAGTTCCTCTCCAAGGTTCTCACTCACTGACATGGCTTGCCCACTAACCAGTGGGCGGGAGAAACAGCAACCAGGAGGACACCATGAGACTCAACAAAGGTCTGGCAGTTCCTGCACTCGCCATAGCGGCAATCGTCGCGCTGAGCGGCTGTACGGACTCGGGCGAAGCAGGGGACGACTCCTCGACCCCCGCGGTCGACGAGACCATCGAGTTCGAGGCCGGCACGACCATGGCAAAGCTCAACGAGGCCGGGAAGATCACGGTCGGCACCAAGTTCGACCAGCCGCTCTTCGGCCAGGTCGATGCCAACGGCGACCCGCAGGGCTTCGACGTCGAGATCGCGAAGATCATCGCGGCCAAGCTTGGTATTCCCGAGTCCGGCATCACCTGGACAGAGACGGTGTCGGCGAACCGCGAGCCGTTCATCCAGTCGGGCGAAGTCGATATCGTCGTCGCGACCTACACGATCAACGACAAGCGCAAAGAGGTCATCTCCTTCGCCGGCCCGTACTACGTCGCCGGTCAGGACCTCCTGGTGCTCGCGGGCAACCCCGAGGGCATCACCGGCCCAGAGGACCTCGCCGGCAAGGCGGTCTGCACGGTGAGCGGGTCGACCTCCGAGGCGAACATCGCGGAGTACACCGACCAGATCACGGCGCTGAGCGGCTACGCCGACTGCCTTGAGCCGCTGCGCTCCGGGGCTGTCGTCGCGCTGACGACCGACAACGTGATCCTCGCCGGTCTCGCCGCTGCCAACGACCCGGAGTTCGAGGTCGTCGGCAACCCGTTCACAGAGGAGCCATACGGCATCGGCCTCGCCAAGGACGACACCGAGTTCCGCAACTGGATCAACGACGTGCTCGAGGCGGCCTTCGACGACGGCTCATGGGCCGACGCCTTCGAGCGCACCGCTGGCACCGTGCTCGAGGTGCCAGACCCGCCGACGGTCGACCGCTACTAGTCACCGATCTGTGGCGCGCCCGGAAACCGCCAGGCGGGCCACCCTCATCCAGACACGGAGTGCCATGAACGCGATCATCGAGAACCTGCCGATCTTCATCGACGGCTTTCTCATGACGCTGCGCCTCCTCGCGATCTCCGGTGCGGGCGCTCTCGTCATCGGCGTCGTCATCGCGGCCATGCGCATCTCGCCCGTTGCGGCGTTCCGGGTGTTCGCGACCGCCTATACCGAGCTGTTCCGCAACGTTCCGCTCACCCTCATTCTGTTCTTCTGCGCGTTCGTGCTGCCCAACCTCGGGGTTCGATTCGACTACCTGACCTTCGCCCTCATCGGCCTCACGGTCTACACCTCTCCCTTTGTGGCGGAGGCGATCCGCTCCGGGGTCAACGGCGTGCCGGTCGGGCAGGCGGAGGCGGCACGGGCGCTCGGGCTCGGGTTCGGGCAGACACTCGGCAGCGTCGTACTGCCCCAGGCGATCAGGATGGTGATCCCGCCGCTCATCAACGTGCTCATCGCCCTGACGAAGAACACGTCGGTCGCCGGCGGATTCGCCGTGATCGAGCTGTTCGCGACCTCGCGGCGGCTCATCAACGACAACGGCAATGCGACCGTCGCCATCCTCATCGCGGTCGCGGTCTTCTACCTCGTGATCACGGTTCCGCTCGGGCAGTTCGCCGTCGCCCTCGAGAAGAAGGTGGCGGTGCTGCGATGACGGTGCTCTACGACGTGCCGGGGCCGAAGGCGCGACTGCGCTCGCGGGTGATCTCCGTGGTCGGCGCAGTGGTCATCCTCGGTGGCCTTGCCCTTCTCGTGGTGACACTCGCCATACCACGGGTCAATGCCGGCGGGGTGGAGCTGCCGGGGATGCTCGACCCGAGCAGGTGGGACCTGCTCGCCGACCGCGCGATGTGGCGCACCATCGGGCGCGGACTCACGGGCACGCTGCGCATGGCTGCCGTTGCCGCCGTGCTCGCTATTGCCATCGGCATGGTGCTGTCGATTCTTCGTGCCGCAGCCAACCGGGCAGTGCGGGTGCCGGCGATGATCGTCATCGAGTTCTTCCGAGGCATGCCGGTGCTGCTGCTTATGCTGTTCACGCTGCTGGTGTTCTCGACCGGAGCGTACTGGGCCGGTGTCATCGGGCTGGCCCTCTACAACGGCGCGGTCATCGGCGAGGCCCTGCGATCGGGAATAGCGGCGCTGCCGCGCGGCCAGCGAGAGTCTGGCCTCGCCCTCGGGCTCACCCCGCTGCAGACCCGATTCTCAATCGAGTTTCCCCAGGCTTTTCGGCAGATGCTGCCGATCATCATCGCCCAGCTGGTCGTGCTGCTGAAGGACACCTCGCTCGCGTTCATCATCGGCTACCAGGAGCTGCTCAACATCGGGTTGAGGCAGGGGCCGACGACGTTCGGCAGCAAGTACTTCTTCACCCTGTTCTTCGTCGTGCTCGCCGTCTATCTCACCGTCAACCTCACGCTCTCGGCACTCGCGCGCCTCGTCGCCCGCAGAACAGCCAGTGGCAGGTCGACCCTCAAGTCGCGACGAGCTGCTGCGGTGATCGCGCAGCTGGGCGGAGCGGGCGTCGACGGCGCAGGGAGCGATTCCCCGAAACGCTAAACTCGTGACTTGTGTCTGAGACTCCCATCACCCCCGAGGCAGTAGCCGCCGCCACGACCGCCGCGCTCGCGGCCGTCGCCGCTGCGGCCACCGTCGCAGAGCTCAAGTCGGCCCGTGCGCAGCACGCGGGGGAGCAGTCCCCGCTCGCGCAGTTCAACGCCGCCATCAAGTCGCTGCCTGGCGATCAGAAGGCCGCGGCGGGAAAGATCGTTGGTGAGGCACGGGGTTCAGTTGCGAAGGCGATCGCCGAGCGCGAGGGCGAGCTGGCCGTTGCGGAGGAGCAGGCGAGGCTCGCGAGCGAGGCCGTGGATGTGACCGCGGTCGCGACACGCTGGCGCCCCGGTGCGCGGCATCCACTGTCGCTTCTCATGGAGAGCATGAGCGACGTGTTCGTCGCGATGGGCTGGGAGATCGCCGAGGGCCCGGAGCTCGAGAACGAGTGGTTCAACTTCGACTCGATGAACTTCGACGAGGACCACCCGGCCCGCGCTATGCAGGACACCTTCTTCGTAGACCCGATCGACTCGCACCTGCTGCTGCGCACGCACACGAGCCCGGTGCAGATGCGCTCGCTGCTGACCCGCGAGCTGCCCGTCTACGTCGTCGCGCCAGGCAAGGTCTACCGCACCGACGAGCTGGATGCGACACACACCCCGGTCTTCCACCAGATCGAGGGTCTCGCCATCGACAAGGGCCTCACCATGGCGCACCTTCGCGGCACGCTAGAGCACCTCGCTCGCGCGATGTTCGGCGAGGGCGCCCAGATCCGCCTTCGCCCCAACTACTTTCCATTCACAGAGCCGAGCGCAGAGATGGACGTGTGGCAGCCCAACGCCAAGGGCGGAGCGCGCTGGGTGGAGTGGGGCGGCTGCGGCATGGTCAACCGCAACGTGCTTCGTGCGGCTGGTGTGGATCCGGATGTCTACCAGGGCTTCGCCTTCGGCATGGGCATCGAGCGAACGCTGCAGTTCCGCAACGACATGAACGACATGAGAGACATGGTCGAGGGCGACATCCGCTTCTCGCAGCAGTTCGGAATGGTGGTCTGATGCGCATCCCAGCCAGCTGGCTCGGCGAGTTCGTCGACCTCCCCGACGACGTCACGATCGAGCACCTGCACGAGGCACTCGTCAAGGTCGGCTTCGAGGAGGAGGACGTGCACCGCTTCGACGTCACCGGCCCCGTCGTCGTCGGTCAGGTTCTCGCGTTCACGCCAGAGCCGCAGTCGAACGGCAAGACCATCAACTGGTGCCAGGTCGACGTCGGCGAGGCAGAGCCGCGCGGCATCGTCTGCGGTGCCCACAACTTCGCCGTCGGCGACAAGGTCGTCGTCTCGCTCCCGGGTGCGGTACTGCCGGGACCGTTCCCGATCGCAGCCCGCAAGACCTACGGACACGTCTCGGATGGCATGATCGCCTCTGCGCGCGAGCTCGGCCTCGGCGAGGAGCACGACGGCATCCTGCTGCTCAAGTCGCTCGGGCTCGACCCGGAGCTCGGAGCCGACGCCATCGAGCTGCTCGGCCTTCACGACTTCGCGGTCGAGATCAACGTGACGCCCGACCGCGGCTACGCCTTCTCGATCCGCGGAGTAGCGCGCGAGTACTCCCACTCGACCGGCGCGGCCTTCCGCGACCCCGCGCTCGCCGTGCCGGTGATCGAGCCGGTCGAGATCTTCCCCGTCGTCATCGACGACCGGGCACCCATCCGCGGAAAGCAGGGCGTCTCGCGCTTCGAGTCGCGAGTCGTGCGCGGCATCGACCCGACCCGGCCGACCCCGCCGTGGATGGTGTCGCGCCTGACGCTCGCCGGCATCCGGTCGATCTCGCTCGCCGTCGACATCACCAACTACGTGATGCTCGAGCTCGGGCAGCCGATTCACGGCTACGACCTCGACACGCTCACCGGCGGCATCACCGTGCGCCGCGCAATGCCGGGCGAGACCTTCGAGACTCTCGACGGCAAGCTGCGCACGCTCGACGTCGAAGACCTGCTCGTCACCGACGACTCCGGTCCGATCGGCCTCGCCGGTGTCATGGGCGGTGCGAAGACCGAGATGAGTGCCGCGACGACCAACGTGCTCATCGAGGCGGGCAACTGGGAGGCGATCACGATCTCTCGCACGGCTCGCCGCCACAAGCTGCCGAGCGAGGCGGCCAAGCGCTACGAGCGCGGCGTCGACCCGGCGATCGCCGCCGTCGCGGCATCCCGCGTCGCACAGCTGTTCGCCGAGCTCGCGGGTGGCACCATCGACGGCCTCGGGTCGAGCTACGACATCTCGACGGCGCCCGCAGCCATCGACCTGGCCGAGGGCTTCGTCGACGCCCTGATCGGCGTCGACTACTCGGCTGATGAGGTCACGGGTTCCCTCGCGATGATCGGCGCCGCCATCGAGACGACGGCGACCGGACTGCGTGTCACGCCGCCGAGCTGGCGCCCCGACCTCACGGATGCACCGACTCTCGCAGAGGAGGTCGCGCGCATCGTCGGCTACGACCGCATCCCCTCTGTGCTTCCCGTCGCGCCTCCCGGCCGTGGCTACACGCGAGAGCAGCGCCTTCGCCGCTCGGCAGCGAACGCTCTCGCCTTCGCCGGGCTGACCGAGGTGCTCGGCTCGCCATTCAGCGATGCCGCGCGCAACGACCTCTTCTCCTGGACCCCTGGTCCGTCGGTGAAGCTCCTCAACGCCCTCGACTCCGAGGTCGGGCTCATGCGCACCTCGCTGCTGCCGGGGCTCATCGAGGTCGCCCACCGCAACGCCTCCCGCGGGCTGACCGACCTCGCGCTGTTCGAGATCGGTCACGTCTTCGTTCCCGTCTCGGGCGCGCCATTCGGCAGCGGCCCGGTGCCGGCGAGCGGCACGCACCCCGACGAGGCGAAGCGTGCAGAGCTCGAGGCGGGGATTCCGCCGCAGCCGTGGCGCGTCGGCGCGCTGTTCATGGGCGACGCTGTCGCCAAGCAGCCGGGTGCGGCATCCGTGCCGGCTGGCATCGCCGACGCGATCGCCGCGGCGAACCAGCTCGCGACGACGCTCGCCGTGACCCTGCGTTTCGAGACGGGCGCCCACCCGGCCCTGCACCCGGGGCGCACTGCTGAGGTCTTCGTCGGCGAGACGAGCGTCGGACTCGTCGGCGAGCTGCTGCCCGCTGTCGCAGAGGAGGCGAACCTGCCGCGCGTCGTTGGCGTGCTTGAGCTCGACCTCGATCTGCTCATCGACCTCGGCGCCCGCGAGGTCGCCGCGAGCCCGATCGTCGGTTTCCCTGCGGCAACGCAAGACCTCTCGCTCGTCGTGCCTCTGGCGACGCCTGCCGGAGACGTGCTCTCCACCGTGATCGAGGGAGCCGGCGGCCTGCTCGAGGATGCCAGGCTCACCGATGACTACCGAGGCACCGGAGTGCCAGACGGCTCCAAGTCGCTGACCTTCGCCCTGCGATTCCGCGCACCGGACCGCACGCTCACCGCCGCGGAGGCGAGTGCCGCCAAGCAGGGAGCGATCGAGCTCGCTGCCTCCCGGCACCAGGCGGGCGTGCGGGAGTAGCCGACCGACGCGAAAGGCCCCCGACCGCGATGGTCGGGGGCCTTCGTGTGTTGTGGGCTACTTACCGCCGAGCAGTCCTCCGAGGAGGCCGCCGAGCATGTCCTGGCCTTCCTTGCTGCCGACCAGGCCGCCGAGGATGTCGCCGATACCGCCCGACGACTCCTCCTTCTTCGCTGTGGTCGTCTCCGTCTTGTCGCCGCCGAGGAACTTCTGGGCGAGCCAGGCCAGAACGATGGGTGCGACGATCGGCAGGATCTTCGCGATGATCTCCTTCGTCACGTCGGACTTCGCCGCGGCGGCCTCCTCGACGGCCTCCTTCTTCGATCCGAAGACGTGGCTGACGATCTTCTTGCCGTCCTCCTCGTCGACGTCGTCGACCTTCGTGCTCGTGGCCGTGTGCTTGGCGAGCGCCTTCTCGAGGGAGGCCGCGCCATCGGCCGAGCTGGCGTTTGCCGAGAGCCCGGCGACGATCGCAGGAAGGGCCGTCGTGACGGCTGCCTTCGCCTGCTTCTCATCGATGCCGAGCTTCGTGGCGATGTCGCCGATCGGGATCATCTCGATGAGTCCGTCTAGTTCTGCCATTGCGTCTCCCTGATTGTGCGGATGGTGCTCCAACAGTAGCGATTGGCGCGAGGCTCCCGCGAGGTAGTAGCCTCGACCCGTGACCACCATCCGCCCCATCGCAACGGACAGCCGCGTGCTGTCCGCGGTGTCGCGACGTCGTGGCACGGACGAGCGATTCGGGGCGCCGGTTCGCTGATCTGGGGTTTCCCAGTTACTCAGCCAGCCGTCGCCTGCCCCAGCCTCCGTCCCCCTGAACAATAAGGTTGAGCCATGCCTCTATCCGTTGCCGTCGCCGGTGCATCCGGCTACGCGGGCGGTGAGCTGCTGAGACTTCTCGCAGCGCACCCCGATCTCGAGGTCACCACGGTGACCGCCCATTCCAATGCCGGCGAGCCGCTGATCTCGACGCAGCCGCACCTGCGCTCGCTCGCCGGGCTCACCCTCGACGAGACCACGCCGGAGGTGCTCGCCGGTCACGACGTCGTCTTCCTCGCCCTTCCGCACGGCAAGTCGGGCGAGGTCACGGCCGCTCTGCCGGAGGGCGCCCTCGTCATCGACTGCGGCGCCGACCACCGCCTCGTGTCGGAGGCCGACTGGGCCGCCTTCTACGGTGGACCGTTCTACGGCGCCTGGGACTACGGAATGCCGGAGCTCGTTCACGGCGACGGCACCAAGCAGCGCGCTGTGCTGCAATCCTCGAAGCGGATCGCCGTGCCCGGCTGCAACGTGACTGCCATCACCCTCGGCATCGCGCCGGCAGTGCGGGCCGGACTCGTCGCAGCCGACGACATCGTCGCGGTCCTCGCGGTCGGGCCGTCGGGCGCGGGCAAGAGCCTCAAGACCGAGTACCTCGCGGCAGAGATCATGGGCAGTGCATCTGCCTATGCGGTCGGAGGGGTGCATCGGCACACACCAGAGATCCGGCAGAACCTGCGCGTGGCGGGGGCGGCGAACCCGACCATCTCGTTCACGCCGATGCTCGTTCCCATGTCGCGGGGCATCCTCGCGACGACGACAGCGAAGCTCGCACCCGGCGCGACCGCCGCAGCAATCGAGGCCGCCTTCTACGAGGCGTATGCCGATGAGCCCTTCGTTCACGTGCTCCCCGCCGGCGTCTTCCCGCGCACGGCTGACACGGTCGGCGCGAACACCGCGCTCATCGGCTTCGCCGTCGACGAGGCGGCCGGCCGGCTGGTGACGATCACCGCGATCGACAACCTGGTCAAGGGCACCGCCGGCGCCGCCATTCAGTCCGCCAACATCGCGCTCGGCCTCGCCGAGACAGCGGGTCTCACCGTGAACGGAGTCGCGCCATGAGCGTCACCCACCCCAAGGGATTCGTCGCGAGCGGCGTCGAAGCAGGACTCAAGTCGAAGGGCGGCAAAGACCTCGCCCTCGTGCAGAACCTCGGCCCGAGTTTCTCTGCCGCCGCCGTGTTCACCAGCAACAGGGCCAAGGCCAACCCCATCCTCTGGTCGCAGCAGGTCATCAGCGACGGCGTCGTGTCGGCGATCGTGCTCAACTCCGGCGGGGCCAACTGCTACACCGGCAGCTTCGGCTTTCAGACGACGCACCTCACGGCGGAGGCCGTCGCCGAGGGCCTCGGCGTGAGCGCCGGCGACGTTCTCGTCTGCTCCACCGGCCTCATCGGCGTCGGCGGCGACGCCTTCCGGGCGTCGCTGCTCGGCGGTGTCGGCCCCGCGGTTGCGGCACTGAGCGAGAGCGGTGGCGAGGATGCGTCGTTGGCGATCATGACGACCGACAGCATCCCGAAGCGCGCCGTCGTCGTCCGCGACGGATGGTCGATCGGCGGCATGGCCAAGGGCGCAGGAATGCTCGCCCCGGGTCTCGCCACCATGCTCGTCGTCCTGACGACCGACGCGCTGCTCGGCTCCGGCGAGCTCGACGCGGCGCTGCGGGCGAGCACGCGGGTGAGCTTCGACCGCCTCGACAGCGACGGGTGCATGTCGACCAACGACCAGGTGTCGCTCATGGCGAGCGGGGCATCCGGGCTCACTCCGTCGCTCGACGAGTTCACGGCCGCACTGCAGGAGATCACGAAGGATCTCGCGCTGCAGCTGCAGGCCGACGCCGAGGGCGCAAGCCACAACATCGCCATCGAGACGGTGAACGCCGCGAACGAGGAGGATGCGGTCGAGGTCGGTCGCTCCGTCGCCCGCAACAACCTCTTCAAGGCCGCGGTCTTCGGCAACGACCCCAACTGGGGTCGGGTGCTCGCTGCCATCGGAACCACGCAGGCCGAGTTCGACCCCTACGACGTCGATGTCTCGATCAACGGGGTGCGGGTGTGCCGCTCTGGCGAGCCTGACGAGCCCTCCGAGAGCGTCGACCTCACGCCGCGCGAGGTGCACGTGCTCATCGACCTCAAGGTCGGCACGGCGACAGCCACCATCCTGACCAACGACCTCACGCACGACTACGTGCATGAGAACTCGGCGTACTCCAGCTGATGGGCGTCTTCAGAACGGCCAGGGAACTCGACGTCGAGGTGAAGACCGCGGTGCTCATCGAGTCGCTGCCGTGGCTCAAGCGGTTCCACGGCGAGATCATCGTGGTCAAGTTCGGCGGCAATGCGATGGTCGATGAGGAGTTGAAGCGTGCCTTCGCGGAGGACATGGCGTACCTGCGGTTCGCCGGCATCCATCCGGTCGTCGTCCACGGCGGTGGCCCGCAGATCTCGGCCCGCCTCGCGGAGCTCGGAATCGCGAGCGAGTTCGCCGGCGGCTACCGGGTCACCACAGAGGAGTCGATCGGTGTCGTCAAGGAGGTGCTGACCACCGTGGTCAGCACGGAGCTTGCCGGCCTCATCGACGAGCACGGCGACCTCTCGTCGATCATGTCGGGCGAGACCGAGGGGCTATTCACCGCCGAGCGCCGTGGTGCCGTCGTCGACGGGCAGCTCGTCGACATCGGGCTCGTGGGCGATGTCGTTGACGTCGACCCAACGGCAGTGCTGTCTGCGGTCGCCGCCGGCCGCATCCCGGTGATCTCCTCCATCGCGCCGGATGCCGCCGGCCAGCTTCTCAACGTGAACGCCGACTCTGCGGCCGCCTCGCTCGCCATCGCGCTCACGGCCGCCAAGCTCGTTGTGCTCACCGATGTGGCCGGCCTCTACAGCGACTGGCCCAACCGCGACTCGCTCGTGTCGGTCATCGACACGGCAGAGCTGCGCGAGCTGCTGCCGAGCCTTGAGTCCGGCATGATCCCCAAGATGACGGCGTGCCTCGAGGCGGTGGAGGGCGGCGTCGCCAAGGCCGCCATCATCGACGGGCGCGCACCCCACAGCATCCTGCTCGAGGTCTTCACCTCGAGCGGCATCGGAACAGAGGTAGTACCCGCATGAGTACCTGGACAGACGACTACTCGGCCGTCATGATGAAGTCGGCTCCGACGCCGCTCGCGCTGCTCAGCCGCGGCGAGGGCTGCTACGTGTGGAGCGAGGACGGCACGCGCTACCTCGACTTCCTGGCCGGCATCGCGGTCAACTCGCTCGGCCACGCGCACCCCGTGGTCGTGCGGGCGATCAGCGAGCAGGCCGCGCGGATCGCGCACATCTCCAACCTCTTCGCGAGCCCCCAGCAGATCGCCCTCGCCCAGCGGCTTGTGCGGCTCACCGGGGCAGAGAACGGCCGCGTGTTCTTCGGCAACTCCGGTGCGGAGGCCATCGAGGCAGCGATCAAGCTGGCTCGGCGCCACAAGCAGCACGGCACGATCATCGCGTTGGAGAACTCCTTCCACGGGCGCACGACCGGATCGGTCTCGCTGACCGGCAAGCCAGCGCTGCGCGAGGACTTCGAGCCGCTCCTGCCGAATGTGCTGCACATTCCGTCGACGATCGAGGCGTTGGAGGCGGCCCTGTCGTCGCGCGACGTGGCGGCGCTCGTCGTCGAACCGATCAAGGGGGAGGCCGGGGTCATCGAGCTGCCGGATGGCTACCTCGCGGCGGCGCGCGAGCTCACGTCGCGGCACGGCGCCCTGCTCATCATCGACGAGATCCAGACCGGTGCCGGGCGCACCGGCAGCTGGTTCGCGTTCCAGCAGCACGGCATCGTGCCTGATGCGATCGCCGTCGCGAAGGGCATCGGCGGGGGAGTGCCGATCGGCGCTCTCATCACCTTCGGCGCAGCGTCCGATCTGTTCACGAAGGGGCAGCACGGCAGCACCTTCGGCGGCAACCCGCTGGCGACGGGCACTGCCGACGCGGTGCTGACCTATATCGAGGATGCCGCACTCGTCGACAACGCCGCCGCCCGCGGTGAGCAGCTGAAGGCCGCACTCTCCGCCCTCCCGGGGGTTGCCGAGGTGCGCGGTCGCGGGCTCCTGCTCGGAGTGGGGCTCGCGGCTCCTGTTGCCAACGAGCTGGCTGCGGCCTGCCTCGCCGCCGGGCTGATCGTCAATGCGGCCAACGACTCCACCATCCGACTCGCTCCACCCCTGATCGTCGGCGACGCCGAGATCGCCGAGTTCCTCTCCATCTTCACCACGGCCTTGGAGGCACACGCATGACCAGGCACTTCCTTCGCGACGATGACCTCACTCAGGCAGAGCAGACCGAGATCCTCG
Organism: Conyzicola sp.; assembly: GCF_057073975.1. NCBI lineage: Bacteria > Bacillati > Actinomycetota > Actinomycetes > Micrococcales > Microbacteriaceae > Conyzicola > Conyzicola sp. The sequence continues at coordinate 42,460 of NZ_JBXMIS010000017.1, forward strand.
ATCTCGCCGTCGAGCTCAAGAAGGACCGCTACGCCGTGAAGCCGCTCGCCGGCCCGCAGACGGTCGCGGTGATCTTCGACAAGTCGTCGACCCGCACGAGGGTGAGCTTCGCCGTCGGCATCGCCGATCTCGGCGGCAGCCCGCTCATCATCTCGACCGCCAACAGCCAGCTCGGCGGCAAGGAGACCCCCTCCGACACGGCGCGCGTTCTCGAGCGTCTCGTGAGCGCGATCGTGTGGCGCACCTTCGCGCAGTCGGGGCTCGAGGAGATGGCGGCTGGCACCACGGTTCCGGTCATCAACGCACTCTCCGACGACTTCCACCCGTGCCAGCTGCTCGCCGACCTGCTCACCATCCGTGAGCACCGTGGCGAGCTCGCCGGGCAGACGGTGACCTTCCTCGGCGACGGGCGCAGCAACATGGGGCAGTCGTACCTGCTCGCGTGTGCTGTCGCCGGCATGCACGTGCGTGTCGCCTCGCCGCTCGACTACGCACCAGACGACGCGGTCGTTGCCGACGCCGACGCCGTCGCCATGACCACGGGCGGCTCGGTCACCCTCTACACCGACCCGCTCGAGGCGGTCGCCGGCTCCGACGTCGTCGTCACCGACACCTGGGTCTCGATGGGCAAGGAGGCGGAGAAGGCGGAGCGCATCGCCACCTTCGGCGCATACCAGGTGAACGCCGAGCTCATGGCACTCGCCAAGCCCGACGCGCTCTTCCTGCACTGCCTTCCCGCCGACCGGGGCTTCGAGGTCACGGCCGAGGTCATCGACGGCCCGCAGAGTGTCATCTGGGATGAGGCGGAGAACCGCCTGCACGCGCAGAAGGCCCTGCTGGTGTGGCTGCTGGAGAGGCGCGCTGGAGCGTAGGGCACAGGCCCTTTCGGGCCTGTGCTGCGACGCCAGCGCGATCGCCGTCTCGGCGATCTGCTACTGAACCTGAGGAGATCAATATGAATGCCAGCTCAACCAACGACGGTTCCCTCTGGGGCGCACGATTTGCCGGCGGACCATCGCCGGAACTCGCGGCGCTGAGCAAGTCGACGCACTTCGACTGGCAGCTCGCCCCATACGACCTCGCGGGCTCCCGCGCGCATGCGGTCGCGCTCGCGAGCGCAGGCTACCTGGATGACGACGAGCTGCAGCGCATGATTGCCGGTCTCACCGAGCTCGCCGCGCGCTTCGAGCGAGGAGAGCTCGTAGCGCAGCCAGAAGACGAAGACGTGCACGGCGCTCTGGAGAATGCGCTCATCTACGTCGTCGGCGCAGAGCTCGGCGGCAAGCTGCGCGCCGGCCGCTCGCGCAACGACCAGATCGCGACGCTCGTGCGGCTCTACCTTCTCGACCACGCAGCCATCATCGGCGAGCTCATCACCGGCCTCATCGACGCGATCGCGGCGCAGGCAGGGCAGCACCTGACGAGCGCGATGCCGGGCCGCACCCACCTCCAGCACGCGCAGCCCGTTGTGCTCGGCCACCACCTCCTCGCGCACGCGTGTCCGCTCGTGCGCGACCTCGAGCGCATCCGCGACTGGCGTGTGCGGGCATCCGTGTCTCCCTACGGTTCCGGCGCCCTCGCCGGCAGCTCCCTCGGCCTCGACCCCGCTCTCGTGGCGCGCGAGCTCGGCCTCAGCGGCCCGCCGGAGAACTCGATGGATGCGACCTCGAGTCGCGATGTGGTTGCCGAGTTCGCATTCATCACCGCCCAGATCGGCATCGACCTGTCGCGCTTCGCTGAGGACGTGATCATCTGGAACACGAAGGAGTTCGGCTTCATCCAGCTCGACGACGCCTACTCGACCGGCTCGTCGATCATGCCGCAGAAGAAGAACCCCGACATCGCAGAGCTCGCGCGGGGCAAGGCGGGCCGCCTCATCGGCAACCTGACGGGTCTGCTGGCAACGCTGAAGGGCCTCCCGCTCGCCTACAACCGCGACCTGCAGGAAGACAAGGAGCCGGTGTTCGACTCCGTTGAGACCCTCGAGGTGCTGCTGCCCGCCTTCACTGGCATGGTGCTCTCGGCACGGTTCAACACCAAGCGCATGGCAGAGCTCGCGCCAGAGGGCTTCTCGCTCGCGACCGACGTGGCCGACTGGCTCGTTCGCCAGCGCATCCCGTTTCGCGAGGCGCACGAGATCAGCGGCGCACTCGTGCGGTTCTGCGAGCAGAGCGAGCTGGCGCTGCACGAGCCGAGCGACGAGCAGTATGCGGCGATCTCACCACACCTGACGGCGGGCGTCCGTGAGGTGCTCACGGTGGAGGGCTCTCTTGCGAGTCGCGACGGTGCCGGCGGCACCGCGCCGAAGCAGGTCGAGCTGCAGCTGGCATCCCTTCTGGCTCGCGCACGCGCGGCGTCCCTCTAGGCTTATCGTCGTGTCCAAGGTTCTCAGCTCCCTCCCCGTCGGCGAAAAAGTAGGCATCGCGTTCTCTGGAGGTCTCGACACCTCATGCGCGGTCGCCTGGATGCGGGAGAAGGGCGCGATCCCGTTCACCTACACCGCCGACATCGGGCAGTACGACGAGCCAGACATCGACGTCGTGCCAGAGCGCGCCCTGCACTACGGCGCAGAGGCGTCGCGTCTCGTTGACGCGAAGACCGCGCTCGTCGAGGAGGGCCTCGTCGCACTGCAGTGCGGTGCCTTCCACATCCGCTCCGGCGGCAAGACCTACTTCAACACCACGCCGCTCGGCCGCGTCGTCACCGGCACGATGCTCGTGCGCGCAATGAAGGAGGACGGCGTCGACATCTGGGGCGACGGCTCCACCTACAAGGGCAACGACATCGAGCGGTTCTACCGCTACGGGCTCATGGCCAACCCCGCCCTTCGCGTCTACAAGCCATGGCTCGACAGCGAGTTCGTCAACGAGCTCGGCGGCCGCAAGGAGATGAGCGAGTGGCTCGTCGCCCGCGGCTTCCCCTACCGCGACTCGACAGAGAAGGCCTACTCGACCGACGCCAACATCTGGGGCGCGACCCACGAGGCCAAGAGCCTCGAGGAGCTCTCGACCGGTCTCGAGATCGTCGACCCGATCATGGGCGTCGCGGCCTGGCGCGAGGATGTCGAGATAGCGACAGAGGTCGTCACCGTGCGCTTCGAAGCCGGCCGCCCCATCGCCCTCAACGGAGTCGAGTTCACCGACTCCGTCGCGCTCGTGCTCGAGGCGAACGCGATCGGCGGGCGCCACGGCCTCGGGGCGAGCGACCAGATCGAGAACCGCATCATCGAGGCCAAGAGTCGCGGCATCTACGAGGCTCCGGGCATGGCCCTCCTGCACATCGCCTACGAGCGACTGCTCAACGCGATCCACAACGAGGACACGGTCGCCAACTACCACAACGAGGGCCGTCGACTCGGGCGACTCATGTACGAGGGCCGCTGGCTCGACCCGCAGTCGCTCATGCTGCGCGAGTCGCTGCAGCGCTGGGTCGGCTCTGCGATCACGGGCGAGGTGACGCTTCGCCTGCGCCGTGGTGACGACTACACGATCCTCGACACCACCGGCCCCTCGCTCAGCTACCAGCCGAACAAGCTCTCGATGGAGCGGGTCGGCGACGCGGCGTTCGGCCCCGACGACCGCATCGGCCAGCTGACGATGCGCAACCTCGACATCGCCGACTCGCGGTCGCGCCTCGAGCAATACGCGGCGGCCGGGCTCATCGGCGGGCCGACGGGTGACCTCATCGGCCGCCTCGAGGCTGGGGCCGCCGACAAGATCCTCGGGGGTGTGGAGCACCCGGATGCCGCAACCGCGGCCCTGGAGCGCGCCACCGACGTCGCATCCGAGGGCGCAGCCTTCGACGCGGGAACCGACTGACGATGACACTCGACCGAGACCGCACCCGCCAGAAGAACCTCCGACCGCCCATGCGGCGCGGCACGTTCATCGTGATCATCGCCGTCGTCGTCGCCGTGTTCGGCTACGTCATCTGGTGGACCATCACGAACGGCCCACCGCTCTTCTAGCCATGTTCGACCGGTCGATCTTCGAGCAGCCGGCCACTGAGGTCGCGCCCCTGCTGCTCGGTGCGCTGCTCACGGTCGAGGGCGTCGTGCTGCGGGTAACAGAGGTCGAGGCATACCTCGGCGTCGGCAGCGACCCGGGATCGCACGCCTACCGCCGACGCGGCGCCAAGAACGACACCATGTTCGGCCCGCCAGGTCACCTGTACACGTACTTCACCTACGGGATGCATGTCTGCTCGAACATCGTGTGCCTGCCAGAGGGGGAGGCATCTGCCGTGCTGCTTCGGGCCGGGTCGATCGTCGACGGGGTGGAGGTCGCGAGGATGCGCCGGGTGACCTCGCGCTCCGACGTCGACCTTGCGCGTGGTCCCGCCCGCCTCACCGTCGCCATGGACATCGGGCTGGCGGATGACGGCAACGACCTCGCGACCGGGCGCGTGCGCCTCCAACTGCCGGCCGCGCCATCCGGGTTCCAGACCAGCCTGCGCACGGGAGTCTCGGGGCCAGGGGGAGTCGAGCCCTACGCGTGGCGCTACTTCATCCCGGGTGAGCCAACCGTGTCTCCGTACAAGCGCTGGATGCCGAAGAAGCGGTAGCGACGATCCCCACGCGCTACGGTTGAACCCGTGTCAGCCCAGCAATCCGAATCCCTCGCCGCACAGAGCAACGACCAGACCTTCGACGACGTCTGGGACGAGCTGCAGTGGCGCGGCCTCGTGCACGTGTCGACGAACGAGGCGGAGCTGAAAGAGCTTCTGGCCGGGGACTCGATCACCTTCTACTGCGGGTTCGATCCGACGGCCCCGAGCCTGCACCTCGGCAACCTGGTGCAGCTGCTCACGATGCGCCGACTGCAGCTGGCCGGCCACAAGCCGCTTGGACTGGTCGGAGGCTCGACTGGTCTGATCGGCGACCCGAGGCCGACGGCAGAGCGCACCCTCACCGATCGCGACACCGTCGTGGAATGGGTCGGCTACCTGCAGGCGCAGGTCAGCCGCTTCCTCGCCACCGATGGGCCGAGCGCCATGCGGCTGGTCAACAACCTCGACTGGACGGCGCCGCTGAGCGCCATCGACTTCCTTCGCGACGTCGGCAAGTACTTCCGCGTCGGCACGATGCTCAAGAAGGATGCGGTCAGTGCCCGCCTCAATTCCGACGCGGGCATCTCCTTCACAGAGTTCAGCTACCAGATCCTGCAGGGAATGGACTTCCTCGAGCTCTACCGGCAGTACGGCTGCGTGCTGCAGACCGGCGGTAGCGACCAGTGGGGCAACCTCACGAGCGGCACCGACCTCATCCACAAGGCAGAGGGGGTGAGCGCCCATGCCATCGGCACGCCACTCATCACCAACTCCGACGGCACCAAGTTCGGCAAGAGCGAGGGCAACGCCATCTGGCTCGACGCCACGCTCACCAGCCCATACGCGCTGTACCAGTTCTGGCTCAACACCGATGACGCGGATGTCATCGCGCGGCTCAAGGTATTCACCTTCCTCAGCCGGGCCGAGATCGAGCGATTGGAGCAGGCGGTGGCCGGCGAGCCCTTCCGGCGGGAGGCGCAGCGAACCCTCGCCGTCGAGGTCACCCGGCTCGTGCACGGTTCGGCGGCGACCGACGCCGCGATCGCCGCCTCCGCGGCCATCTTCGGCAACGGCGACCTATCGACGCTCGACGACGCGACTCTCGAGGCCGCCCTTCGTGAGCTGCCCAACACCACAACGCCAGGGTCGAGCACGGTGGCCCAGCTGCTCGTCGACACCGGACTCAGCCCGAGTCTCAGCGCGGCGCGGCGGGCGATCGGCGAGGGCGGCGCCTATGTGAACAACGCCAAGATCGACAATGACACCGCACCGATCTCCGACTTGGCTCTCCCGTCGGGCATGGCCGTGCTCCGCCGTGGCAAGAAGACGATCGCCGGCGTATTCGTCGAGTGAGCCGCACGGGTCTCCGTGTAATCCATTCGTGACCGCAGCCCGGTATGCTCTGGCAACAGTTGAGCCGATATCGAGTACGGGAGTTCACGCATGACGTTTGGCAGTGGGGGAGACCACGGCGCGACCCGCAGTGCGCCGGCCTTTGATTTCGGACTCACGCCGAGTTCGCATTCCGGCGGCGGTGACGGCCGTCGCACGCGTCGACGCTCCGGTCCCGACCGCACGGTGCTCGCCACGGTGGCCATCGTGCTCGTCCTCTCCGTCGCAATCATGGGCGGCGGCGCCCTTGTCGCGTGGACGCTCGTGCAGAACTCCGAAGCGCAGGTCGCGGCCGATAGTGCGCCCCTGTGTGCCGATCTGGCGGCGACCCCGGGAATCCTTGCCCAGCCCGGGTTCGGATGGCCGACCGAAAGCGCCGACATTCCGACCACAGTCGCGGCCATGGAGGCCTACCAGCAGCGGTGGGCACAGCTCGCGGCCGTCGCGCACCCAACGATCCGCCCAGACGTCACTGCGGTGGCCACAGTTGCGGCAACGGTCATCGGCCGCGTCGAGGCCAGCCAGAGCATCGACCGAGCGGGAAATCTAGCGACAGTTCAGTCGGTCACGTCGCAGACAGCCATAGCAGCCTGGGTTGGCAAATACTGCGATTGAGTCGGCGCGCCCGCCCAAATTCCACTCGATTTGGCGCGACACGCCCGGGATCGGCCGAAATTTGCCCGCCCCCAGCGATCCCCGTAATGTAATCACTTGTCACCCCAAAGGTGCGGAAAGCCGAAGAGCTTCCGGCCTCAAGAGGGACCAAATCCTAGCAATAAAGCAGCGCAACTCTTTGAGTCACTGTCTTTACAACTTAGGATGAAATCCACTTCGCCTAGCAGGTCAAGTCCGGATTGAGAGCGACTCTCGAGTCACTCCCGCCGATTTGACAAGTAACGCGCAGGTGGTAAGTTAGACAAGTTGCCCGGCGCGAAAGCGAAGGCAGCCAAATCTGACTAGGTAGGCCCTGGGTAGAAGCCGCAAGGTGAAAACCAGGAGCGTCCGATCCTTGAGAACTCAACAGCGTGCACAATGTCAAATGCCAAAAACCCGGCGTTTGTTTCTATAACGGCCATTCGGTCTGCGTAGATCCATTCGTTGGATTCCTTTGGAAAAAGATATAAACAAAACAAAGCAAGTCAGTATTGATTTGTTCTTGTCAGTTTCAAACTTGTCACCTCGACATCCCATTCCGGATGCGGGTGGCGCTAGATGTGCAGAGGAGCTTGCTCCTCTAGCAATCAAACATTTATGGAGAGTTTGATCCTGGCTCAGGATGAACGCTGGCGGCGTGCTTAACACATGCAAGTCGAACGGTGAAAGAGAAGCTTGCTTCTCTGGATCAGTGGCGAACGGGTGAGTAACACGTGAGTAACCTGCCCTTGACTCTGGGATAAGCACTGGAAACGGTGTCTAATACCGGATACGAGCTTCAGCCGCATGGCTAGGAGCTGGAAAGAATTTCGGTCAAGGATGGACTCGCGGCCTATCAGCTAGTTGGTGAGGTAACGGCCCACCAAGGCGACGACGGGTAGCCGGCCTGAGAGGGTGACCGGCCACACTGGGACTGAGACACGGCCCAGACTCCTACGGGAGGCAGCAGTGGGGAATATTGCACAATGGGCGCAAGCCTGATGCAGCAACGCCGCGTGAGGGACGA
>NZ_JBXMIS010000018.1:0-16795 GCF_057073975.1 Conyzicola sp.
AGATTCGCGCGCTCGAGGTCTTCTGCGAAGTCGATCTCGACTGCGTAGAGGGCGGAGATGTCGACCGGCTCGATGTGCAGTTTGTCCTGCGCGATGGCGAGCTCGATGCCTCGCTCGAAGTAGTCCTGGTCGCCGACGCGCTTGAGCTGGCGGAGCAGCACTGCCTTGTCGTCGCTCGAGATGAAGTTGATGCCGACGGCCTCGCCGAGGCCGCCCTTGACCTGCTTCGACAGCTCCTTGATGTAGCCCTCTGCGTTGGTCGTGTACTTGACCTCTTCGTCAGAGACCTTGGCGGTGTTGACGGAGACGAACGACTGGTCGCGCGCAACGATCTTGGCGGCGCGAACGAGGGCCTCCGGGTCGAAGACGACGTCGCCGTTCATCCACAGCACGCCGCCGGTCGAGGATGCCGCGAGAGCGCGCATGAGGCTCTTCGAGGTGTTGGTCTGGTCGTACTGCTCGTTGTAGACGAACGACGCGTTGGGGAACGCCTCGATGATGTGCTCGAGCTTGTAGCCGACGACGATGGTCACCTTGACGTCTTTGCCGAATGCGGCGTGGATGTTGTCGAACTGCTGCTGCATGATGGTGCGGCCATCGGCGAGCTCGGTGAGCGGCTTCGGCAGCGAGCGGCCGAGGCGGCTGCCCATGCCTGCTGCGAGGATGACGACCTGCTGGGTCGTGGTCTGTGCTGACACAGTCTTTGCTGACACGGTGTCTCCTTTACGGTGCGATCGGGGGCCAGGTGTCTTCAATCAGAGTTCTTCAACTGTTAACCGGACTGGCAGAGGGTAGACACACCGTTGTGCCTCGCCAAGTTTACGGAAATAGCTGGGAAAACACAGGTGCACCATCCTGATGTTGTCGATTCGTGATGCAGAGTCAGTACTCGGCGTCGGCGTTGATACGGTTGGGTGGTGGACCAGAACCCTGCCTCAGACCCTGCGGCCCCGGTAGTGACGGTGGTTCGCGCTCCCGCCCGCAAGCCCCGCGCCCGCAAGCCGACGGCGGCAAAGGCGCAGCCGCGAGAGGTTGCGCTCTCGATTCGCGGGCTCGTCAAGCGCTTCGAGAACAAGACCGCTGTCGCGGGAATCGACCTCGAGGTCTTCTCCGGCTCGCTGTACGGCATTGTCGGGCCGAATGGCGCGGGAAAGACGACGACTCTCTCGATGGTCACCGGTCTGCTCAAGCCAGACGCCGGCAGTGTCTTCGTGCACGGACACGACGTGTGGGCCGATCCCGTCGCTGCCAAGCGCAAGCTCGGGGTGCTGCCCGACCAGCTGAGGCTGTTCGACCGGCTGACCGGTGGCCAGCTGCTCTACTACTCCGGCATCCTGCGCGGTCTCGACAAGGCGTCGGTGCGACTGCGCAGTGCCGACCTTGCTACGGCGTTCGGACTTGAGAACTCCCTCGACCGGCTCGTCGCCGACTACTCCGCCGGCATGAGCAAGAAGATCGCGCTCGCGGCGGCGATGATCCACTCGCCCCGTCTGCTCGTGCTCGACGAGCCGTTCGAGTCTGTCGACCCTGTCTCGTCGGCGAACATCATCGAGATCCTGCAGCGCTACGCCAAGGCGGGCGGCACCGTCGTGCTCTCCAGCCACACCATGAACCTCATCGAGCGGGTCTGCGACTCGGTGGCCGTCATCGTCAACGGATCGGTGCTGGCCCAGGGCACCATGAACGAGGTGCGCGCGGGCAAGAGCCTCGAAGACCGCTTCGTCGAACTCGCCGGTGGGCGCAAGGCTGCGGAGGGCATGGAGTGGTTGCACAAGTTCTCCGACTGAAGCTGATCCTTCTCGGCAACGCCTTCCGCCGAACCCCGTGGCAGGTCGTCGGGCTGGTCTTCGCGCTTGCCTACGGCCTCGGCACCGCCTTCTTCCTCGCGGCGGGGCTCGTCGCCCTTCGGTTCGCCGACGTCGACGTTGCACGCAGCATCGTCGTCGTGTTCGGGGCGCTGGCCATCGTGGTGTTCGCGGTGCTGCCGCTGCTGCTCGGTATCGACGACATCCTCGATCCACGGCGCTTCGCGCTCTACGGAATGTCGAACTCGCTGCTGTCGACGAGCATTGCCACGGCATCGCTGGTCAGCGTGCCGGCCGTCGTCATCGGCATCATCGCCTTTGCCCAGATCACCACGTGGTCTCGAGGTGCGCTGCCCTTGGCCCTCGCGGTCGTCGCCGCGCTGCTCATCGTCGGCACCTGTGTGCTCTCCGCTCGCATCACGACGACGCTTGCCACCTTCCTGCTCTCGACCCGTCGCTCGCGCGACGCCACGACGATCGTCGGCATCGTGCTGCTTGTTGCGGCAACGCCGCTCATCGTGCTGCTGAGCTCTGTCGACTGGGCGAAGAACGGCCTGGCGGTGCTGGGCGAGGTCGCCAATGTCGCCGGATGGACGCCGTTCGGCGCAGCGTGGTCGGCACCAGCAGACGCCGCGGCTGGGTCTGACGGCTCGGCGATCGCCAAGATCATCATCGCCATCGCGTGGCTCGCGGTGCTCGCGCTCGTCTGGCGAGCGCTTGTCAGCGCTGTGCTCGTTCGTCCGCCGCGTCAGGCGCAGGCCAAGCGGTACAGCGGTATCGGATGGTTCGACCGTCTCGCCGGTACACCGACGGGAGCCATCGCGGCTCGCTCGGTGACCTACTGGATGCGGGACGCGCGCTACCTGACGAGCCTCGCCGTCATCCCCGTCATCCCGGCCTTCATGATCGTCGCCCTGATCATCGGCGGTGCACCGGTCAACGTGGTGGCGCTCATTCCCGTGCCGATCATCTGCCTCTTCCTCGCCTGGTCGGTGCACAACGACGTCTCGTTCGACAACACGGCGATCTGGCTCCACCTCGTCTCGAGCACCTCCGGTCGAGCCGACCGCGTCGGGCGCCTCGCACCGGTGCTGGTGGTCGGCATCGTCGTCATCGTCGGCGGCTCGATCCTGAGCGCCGCCGTCTACGGCGAGTGGACGGCGCTGCCCGCACTCATCGGCGTGAGCTCGTGCATCCTCTTCGTCGGGCTCGGCTTGTCGAGCATCATGTCGGCGCGCTTCCCGTACCCGGCTGTGCGACCAGACGACAGCCCGTTCTCTCAGCCCCAGGCAGGAGGCAGCAGCGCCGGTCTCATCCAGGCGATGTCCTTCTTCGGAATCCTGCTGCTCGCGCTTCCCTCGATCGCAAGCGCGATCATCGGGCTGATCGTCGGCGGACCGTGGCCGTTCATCTCGCTCGGCAGCGGCCTCGTGGTCGGTATCCTCGCCCTGGTCGGCGGTGTGCGCCTCGGTGCTCGAGTGTTCGACCGTCGCGGGCACGAGCTGCTCGCCGCGGCACTGCGCAACTAGCGCTCTCGGCGTAAAATCGACCCATGGCTGACTTGGACAGGACCGGCGGCGGCACCGACACCCTCGATCGCGAGCTCGAAGAGCTGCTCAGCAAGGAGCAGGTCGAGGAGGGCGATCACGAGCGCTTCTCGCACTACGCCCCGAAGAACAAGATCATGGAGTCTGCGCTCAGCGGCAAGCCGGTGCGCGCGCTGTGCGGCAAGCTCTGGACCCCGTCGCGAGACCCGGAGAAGTTTCCGGTGTGCCCGACCTGCAAGGAGATCTACGAAGGGCTCAACGCCTAGTCGGCCCAGACCGTCGGGATCGCCGGGTCGCCACGACCGAGGCGCAGCGCCTGGGCTGGCAGCTCCGCGATCGACGCGGCATGGTGCTCGCGGGCAGCGACCGTTCCTGCGTGGCCGAGGTAGGCCGCATCCGGCTCCCCGTCCACGATGAGCGGAACGAGCAGTTGGCGCCCGGGAGTTCCAGGCGACAGCGCGATCGTCTCGCTCGTCGCGACGCCGCCGCCGAGCGTGCGCACGGGGTGCTTGCGCCCCCCGACCGTCGCCTTGTCCGCCGACTTCTTGGCAACAGACACCCAGTCGCCGCCGTCGGAGCGGTGTGCGACGAGCTTGTAGACCATGCCGGAGGCAGGATGCCCAGAGCCGGTGACGAGACTCGTGCCAACCCCGTACGAGTCGACGGGCGCCGCGCGCAGGGCCGCGATCGTGAACTCGTCGAGGTCGTTGGTGACCGTGATCTTCGTGGAGGTCGCGCCGAGCGAGTCGAGCTGAGCCCGAACAGCGGCGACGACCGTCGGCAGGTCTCCGGAGTCGATGCGCACCGCTCCGAGGCCAGTGCCGGCGACACGAACCGCCAACTCCACGCCGGCGCGGATGTCGTAGGTGTCGACCAGGAGCGTCGTGCCCGCCCCGAGAGCGTCGACCTGCGCCCGGAACGCCTCCTCCTCGCTGTCGTGCAGAAGGGTGAAGGAGTGGGCGGCCGTGCCCATCGTCGGAATGCCCCAGTCGAGTCCTGCACGCAGGTTGGAGGTCGCTCCGAACCCCGCGATGAAGGCGGCGCGGGCGGCGGCGACCGCGGAGTGCTCGCCCGTGCGGCGCGAGCCCATCTCGGCGAGGGGGCGCCCGTCGGCTGCCGCGACCATCCGAGCGGCGGCCGAGGCAACGGCGGAGTCGTAGTTGAGCACGCTGAGGGCGAGCGTCTCGAGCATGACGGCCTCGGCGAAGGTTCCCTGCACGACGAGGATGGGGGAGTTGGGAAAGTACACCTCACCCTCCCGGTATCCCCACACGGTTCCGCGGAAGCGGAAGTCGGCGAGGTAGTCGATGGTCGCCGAGGTCAGGAACCCGCGAAGGAACGTCAGCTCCTCGTCTCCGAACCGGAACTGCCCGATGAGGTCGAGCAGTCGTCCGGTGCCGGCGACGACGCCGAAACGGCGTCCCTCCGGCAGTCGGCGGGTGAAGACCTCGAAGACCGACTCGCGGCTGGCGCGCCCGCTCGCGAGGGCGGCATCCAGCATTGTCAGTTCGTATCTGTCGGTGAGAAGTGAGCTGGTGCCGTGCAGCGCGGAGGAGGCCATGCCTCAGCCTAAACTTGGGCCGTGAGCAATGCGCCGATCGGAGTCTTCGACAGCGGTGTCGGCGGGCTCACCGTCGCGCGGGCGATCATCGACCAGCTGCCACGGGAGTCGATCCTGTACGTCGGCGACACCGCGCACTCGCCCTACGGGCCGAAGCCGATCGCCGACGTGCGTCGCTTCGCCCTCGAGGTCATGGACGACCTCGTGGCGCAGGGCGTGAAGACCCTCGTCATCGCGTGCAACACGGCGAGCGCCGCGATGCTGCGGGATGCCCGCGAGCGCTACGTCGGAATCCCCGTTCTCGAGGTGATCCAGCCCGCCGTGCGTGCCGCCGTTCGCCAGACACGCAGCAAGCGCGTCGGTGTCATCGGCACGGTCGGCACCGTCAACTCGCTCGCCTACGAGGACGCGTTCGCCGCGGCATCCGACCTCCAGCTGTTCAGCCAGGCGTGCCCACGCTTCGTCGAGTTCGTCGAGAACGGTGTCACGAGCGGGGCAGAGCTGTTCGCTGTCGCCGAGGAGTACCTCGCGCCGCTGAAGGCAGCACAGGTCGACACCGTCGTTCTCGGTTGCACGCACTACCCCCTGCTCGCCGGCGCCATCCAGTACGTCATGGGCGAGGAGGTCACGCTGGTCAGCAGTGCAGAGGAGACGGCCTTCGACGTCTACCGCACCCTGGTCAAGCACGGGCTGGAGCGCACCTCGACCGAGCCGCCCAGCTACACCTTCGAGGCGACAGGCGACAGCAACGCCGACTTCCTGCGGCTGGCCCACCGCTTCCTCGGCCCAGAGGTCACCACCGTCAGTCTCGTCGAGACCGGCGCGATCCCCACCATTAAGGACACCCCATGACCCGATCGGATGGCCGCGCGGCCAACGAGCTCCGCCCCGTCACCATCGAGCGCGGCTGGAGCGAGCAGGCAGAGGGAAGCGCCCTCATCTCGTTCGGACGCACGAAGGTGCTGTGCACCGCATCCTTCACCAACGGCGTTCCGCGCTGGCTCACCGGCAAGGGCAAGGGCTGGGTCACGGCCGAGTACGCGATGCTGCCGCGCAGCACCAACGACCGCATGGACCGCGAGTCGGTCAAGGGGCGCGTCGGCGGCCGCACCCACGAGATCTCCCGCCTCATCGGCCGCTCGCTGCGCGCTGTCGTCGACACGAAGGCACTCGGCGAGAACACCCTCGTCATCGACTGCGACGTGCTGCAGGCCGACGGCGGTACGCGAACTGCGGCGATCACCGGCGCCTACGTCGCACTCGCCGACGCGATCGAGTGGGGCCGAGGCAAGGGTTTCATCGGCAAGAACGCGAAGCCGCTCATCGACTCGGTCGCCGCGGTCAGCGTCGGCATCATCGACGGTGAGCCGCTGCTCGACCTCGCCTATGTGGAGGATGTGCGCGCAGAGACCGACATGAACGTCGTCGTCACTGGCCGCGGCCTGTTCGTGGAGGTGCAGGGCACGGCAGAGGGCGCGCCATTCGACCGCCGCGAGCTCGACGCCCTGCTCGACCTCGCCGTCGGGGGCGCAACCGACCTCACGGCCCTGCAGGTGGCGACCCTTGGCTCCTAGCACTTCTGCTCACGGCTCCAGCTATGGCGTCGAATCGCGCGCTACAACTCCGGCTGCGAGCTCGTAGATGGAGCTACGGCAGGTGGTGCTGGCGACCCACAACGCTCACAAGGTCGAGGAGCTGCGCAGAATCCTCGGGCCGCAGCTCGCGGGGCTCGAGCTCGTCGGCTATGACGGGCCGGAGCCGGTGGAGGATGGCGACACCTTCGAGGCGAACGCGCTGATCAAGGCTCGGGCGGCGTCCATCCACACGGGCCTTCCCGCGATCGCCGACGACTCCGGCATCACGGTGGCGGCGCTGGGTGGTGCGCCCGGCATCCACTCGGCTCGATACGCCGGAACGCGTGTGGATGCCGACAATGTGGCACTGCTGCTGGCGAACCTCCGGGGGCACGACGACCGAAGCGCCGCCTTCGTGTGCGCTGCCGCCTTCGTGCATGGCAGCATCGAGCACGTCGTGCTCGGGGAATGGCCGGGCACGGTGCTCGAGGCACCCGTCGGCGAGAACGGCTTCGGCTACGACCCGGTGTTCTCGCCCGATGGCATGGATATCGCCTCGGCAGAGCTCACCCCAGACGCGAAGAACGCCATCAGCCACCGCTCGATGGCGTTCGCCGGCCTCATGCCCTTCGTTCGGGCGACCCTCCTAGACGCCTAGCGTCGCGATCGAAGCACGCACGGCTGCTGCCGAGGCGGCGAAGCGCGCATCCTCTGTCGCATCGAACGGAACGGGGATGACGGCGGAGACACCAGAGGAGTCGACGACGCTCGGCACCGACAGGGCAACCCCGCTGACCCCGCGATAGTCGCTCAGCACAGAGCTGACCGGCAGGATCGCCTTCTCGTCGCGCAGCACCGCCTCGATGATGCGCGTGGCAGACAGGCCGATGGCGTAGTTGGTCGCACCCTTGCCCGCGATGATGGCGTAGGCGGCGTTGGTGACGCCGCTCGCGATGCCGTCGAGCTCCTCCATCGTGAACACGGGGCGTCCATCGCGCTGCCACTCGAGAATCGGCACTGGTCCGATGCGGGCCTGCGACCACAGCGGAAACTCGGAGTCGCCGTGTTCTCCCACGATCATGGCGTGCACGCTGGAGGTGTTGACACCCGCGCGCTCGGCGAGCACCCAGCGCAGGCGGGAGGAGTCGAGCACCGTGCCGGAGGAGAAGACGCGCGAGGCGGGGAGGCCGCTGATCTGCTGGGCCGCGTAGGCGAGCACGTCGCACGGGTTGGTCACGAGCATGTACACGGCGTCGGGCGCGTGCTCGATGAGCTTCGGCATGAGGTCTTCGAGAATGCGGATGTTGGTGGCAGCGAGATCGAGACGGGTCTGACCGGGGTTCTGCTTGGCGCCGGCGGTGACGACGACCATGTTGGCACCGTCGATGACGGAGAGGTCGGAGCCCCCAGAAACCCGGGACGATCCGGTGAACTGCGTGCCGTGGGCGAGGTCGAGAACCTCGGCGTCAACCTTGGCGGTGGCGACGTCGTAGAGCGCCACCTCGCGTGCTGATCGCCGGATAAGGGATGCGTACGCGATTGCCGTTCCGACCGCACCAGCGCCGATGATTGCGACTTTTGAGTTTTCAATGACTGCCATAGAGCCATTCTGTCGACTCCACGAGGCCACGGCATAGGGACCAAGGGCACAATCGATAACGGCACTCATTCCTATCTTGGAGAGTGCGGCAAAATCGCGCATAGCCTGAGTCTGTGAGCCACAACCACGACCACTCGGCAAACCGGGTGCGCTTGACGATCGCCATCGCGATCGTCGCGGTCTTCCTCGTCGTCGAGGTCGTCGGCTCGCTCCTGGCCGGCTCGCTTGCCCTCATCGCCGACGCCGGCCACATGTTCTCCGACCTGCTCGGGCTCGTTGTCGCCCTCATCGCACTCTCCATTGCGGCACGGCCGGCCACCGACCGACAGACCTTCGGCTACCAGCGGGCAGAGGTGCTCGGCGCGCTCGCGAACGGGCTCATCCTTCTCGGTGTTGCCGTGTTCGTTGCCGTCCAGGCGGTCGGGCGGCTGGTCACGCCGTCGGAGGTGCTCGGGGTGCCGATGCTCGTCGTGGCGGGGCTCGGGCTTCTCGCGAACGTGGCGGTGCTGCTGATCCTGCGCGGTGGGGCGAAGGAGTCGATCGGTATGCGGGGTGCCTACCTCGAGGTGCTCGGCGACCTTCTCGGCTCTCTCGCTGCGGTGACGGCTGGAGTCGTCATCCTGCTCACCGGCTTCTCGCAGGCCGATGCCATCGCGTCCCTCGTCATTGCGGGTCTCATCGTGCCGCGCGCGCTCGTGCTGCTGCGCGACGTGCTGCACGTGCTCACCGAGTCGGTGCCCTCGCACATGGATGTCGCCGAGATCCGCGAGCACCTGCTCGGCACGCCCGGCGTCGTCGACGTGCACGACGTGCACGTCTGGGCGATCACGTCGGGCGCCCCGGTGTTCTCCGCCCACGTCGTCGTGTCGGCGCAGCTGTTTGCGACCGGGGGCACCGGCCGCCTTCTCGACGAGCTGGGCAGCTGCCTCTCCGGCCACTTCGACGTCGACCACTCGACCTTCCAGCTCGAGCCAGAGGAGCACGCGGCCCACGAGGACCAGCACCACCGCTAGAGTTTCGGTATGCCTAAATCCGATGTTGGAGACAGGCGAAAGCTGCTGCTCCTCCTCGGCCCCGCCTTCGTCGCCGCTGTCGCCTACGTCGACCCTGGCAACGTCGCAGCCAATCTCACGGCCGGCGCGCGCTACGGCTATCTGCTGCTCTGGGTTCTCATCGTCGCCAACCTCATCGCCGTGCTCGTGCAGTACCAGTCGGCCAAGCTCGGCATCGTCACGGGCCGCAGCCTGCCAGAGCTGCTTGGCGACCGGCTGCGCACCGGGCCGCGTCGCCTCTACTGGATCCAAGCGGAGCTCGTTGCCGCCGCCACCGACATCGCGGAGGTCATCGGCGGTGCGATCGCACTGCACTTGCTCTTCGGTCTGCCGCTGCTGCTCGGCGGCCTCATCGTCGGGCTCGCCTCGATGGTGTTGCTGACACTGCAGTCGCATCGCAGTCAGCGCTCCTTCGAGCTCGTCATCATCACCCTGCTCGGCGTGATCCTCGTCGGCTTCGTGTCTGGGCTGTTCTTCACAGAGGCCGACCCCGGCGCTCTGCTCGCCGGCATCGTTCCCCGGTTCGCGGGCACCGACTCCGTGCTGCTCGCCACGAGCATGCTCGGCGCAACGGTCATGCCGCACGTCATCTACCTGCACTCCGCCCTCGTGCGCGACCGCCACGGCGTCACGACCGACCCGGTGCGGCAGCGCGAGCTGCTGAAAGCGACGCGAGTGGATGTCGGCCTCGCCCTGCTGATCGCCGGTGCCATCAACATCGCGATGCTGCTGCTCGCCGCGGCGGCCCTGCGCGGCGTCGACGGCACCGACTCCATCGAGGGGGCGCATGCGGCGATCGTCGCAGCCCTCGGCGGCGGTATCGGCGTGGTGTTCGCGATCGGGCTGCTCGCATCCGGTCTCGCATCGACGAGTGTCGGCACCTACGCCGGCTCGGCGATCATGGGCGGGCTGCTGAAGGTGCAGATCCCGCTGCTCGTGCGCCGGGTCGTGACGCTTGTTCCGGCCCTCGCGGTGCTCGCGATCGGGTTCGACCCCACCCGTGCCCTCGTGCTCAGCCAGGTCGTGCTCAGCTTCGGAATACCGTTCGCCCTTGTGCCCCTCGTCGCCCTCGCGAGCTCGAAGACGCTCATGGGGGAGTTCGCCAACGCCCCATGGCTGCGGGTGGCCGGCTGGACCAGCACGGCGGCCATCGTCACCATCAACGTGCTGCTCATCGTGCTGGTTATCGTGGGGGTGTGATGAAGGCATACCCCTCCGCGATCGAGGACTACGTCAAGGTCATCTACGCCCACACCGAGTGGCAGCCGGAGCCGATCACGACCTCCGCTCTGGCCGCCCGGCTCGGCCTCGCCGCCTCGAGCGTCACCGAGATGACCAAGCGGCTCGTCGCGCTCGGCCTCGTGGAGCACGAGCGCTATGGAGCGATCACCCTCACCCCCGACGGCAGCGTTCTCGCGCTGCGCATGGTTCGCCGGCACCGCCTGATCGAGACCTGGCTGGTCGAGGGGTTCGGATACTCGTGGGACGAGGTGCACGACGAGGCCGAGGTGCTGGAGCACGCCATGAGCGATCGACTGCTCGACGCGATCGACGAGAAGCTCGGCCACCCGACGCGAGACCCCCACGGCGACCCGATCCCGACGGCGCTGGGTGGAGTCTCGAGGCCCGAAGCCGTGCTTCTGCGAGACGCGACGCCCGGCACCACTGGCCGCGTCGTGCGCATCAGCGACAGCGACCCGCGGCTGCTTCGCCACCTCACCGCGGAGGCCATCACGATCGACAGGAAGCTCGAGGTCGTCGGGCGCACGCCGTACGGCGGCTCCTTCACTGTGCGCGTGGACGGCACGAACGGCGAGCGCGACCTCGGCGAGCAGGCGCTCGCGTCGATCTGGATAGCCGTAGAGTTGCCAGCGCAATGAACGCGAACACTCTCTCTGACATCCAGCCCGACGACTCCCCGCAGAAGCGCGTCGCCGCCGCCATCGAGGCGCTCGGCGAGCAGGAGGTGGTGGAGCGCGCCGTCGCTCTGCTCGCAGGGCTCAACGCCGGCGAGGAGTTCCTCATCGTGGCGGGCGGTCCGCACGCCAAGGGGCTGCTCGACGGCGCCCCGCCGCTCTACTGGCCAGAGGTGTGGGGAGCCCGCGTGCTGCTCTACGCCTGGTCGGACACTGCGAAGGATGCCGTGGCGGCCGGCCTGCAGAACCAGGCATGGCGGGTGCGCGAGATGTGCGCTCGCGTCGCGGGAACCCGCGGCCTCGAGGTTGCCCCGCTGCTGCGCGAGCTGCTGACCGACGATGTCGCCCGGGTGCGCTCCGCGGGCGCGAGAGCTCTTTGCGAGGTCGGCGACGCGAGCGATGCCGAACTACTCACGAACCTGTTCACGGACGAAGAGGTCGAGGTGCGCCGCGCGGCGCAGCAGGCGATCGCCCGCACCGCCGCCCGAGGCTAAGGGCCTAGGCCTTCGGGTCGTTCGACTTGTCCTGGTCGAACAGCGCCGGGTCGAGCACGAGCTCCTCGGCGTTGGCGAGAACCAGATTGCGCTTCTTGCGCGCCTTCAGTGACGACTGCACGTAGTGGAACACGGTCGGGATGAGCGTGACGGCAACCGCCCCGAGCAGGATGACGTCGATGTACTTGACGACGAAGTCCTTGACCGGCGGGATGTAGCCGAGCAGGAAACCGGCGTAGGTGAGCCCGGCACCCCAGATGAGGGCGCCGATCGCGTTGTAGAGGCTGTACTTGCGGGCATCCATCTTTCCGACACCGGCGGCGACCGGGGCGAAGGTGCGCACGATCGGAACGAAGCGGGCAACGATGACGGCGAGGCCGCCGAAGCGCTCGAAGAAGTGGTTGGTGCGCTTGACGTTCTCGACACTGAACAGGCCGCTCTCCTTGCGCTCGAAGATGCGCGGCCCGGCCTTTCGACCGATGAGGTAGCCCGATTCTCCGCCGAGGAAGGCCGCGACGGCGATGCAGAGGCACACCAGCCAGATGGGCGCGTCGATCACGTTGGTGAAGGTCAGCACGCCGGAGATGATCAGCAGCGTGTCGCCGGGAAGCAGGAAGCCCACGAGCAGCCCGGTCTCGGAGAAGACGATGATGCAGATGCCGAGCAGTGCGAACGCGCCGAAGCCCTCGATCAACGTGTTCGGGTCGAGCCAGGGAATGAGAGCTGAGGGAACGATGGTGTCTCCAGTCGTCGGTTGCCGTGACAATCGGCGGCGGCCAAGAAGTGTTGGCTAAGGGTACTAGGTCGAGGCTGACAGCAGGTGTGCGGGAGAAGGGACTTGAACCCTCACGCCTTGCGGCACAGGAACCTAAATCCTGCGTGTATACCAATTTCACCACTCCCGCGGCATGGCCAGTTTACCGGCGGTGTCGCGCCCTTCCCCGCGAAGCAACTCCCAGCAAGCACGCAGCCCGCGCCCCCCACATGGGGTAGACAGACCCTTCCTTAAAGGAGCAGGGTGGGGGTTCGCGCACCCGAGGGGAGGTGATCCGAATGCACAGGAGCCTCATCCACGTGCCCGGTCGCCTCGTGCGCGCTGTCCTTGCCGGCGGAATCCTCGCGGGTGGCTGGTTCATCGCCGACCTCGTCCTCACGGCAGAGCCTGCGGCTGCCGTCGATCTCATCCCCGGTGCGAAGGATGCTGTGATCGCCCCGAACGCCTGCGTCACCACCACGATTCTCAGCCCCGTTCGCGAGGCCGCTCAACCTGTCGTCGACACCGTCGCTAGCCCCGTTCTCGAGGGCACCATCGACGTGCTCGCGCCCGTGATCACACCGGTTGTCGTCGGACTCGTTCCGATTGTCGACACGGTGGCTCCGGCGGTGCCGACGGCTGCACTCGGGGCATGACTCGCGTCGCCGTCATCCTCGCCCTCCTTGCACTATCGGGATGCTCGGCTCAGCCAGCCGGGCCTATCGCACCGGTCGTCGACGCGGGCATCGAGGGCGGCCACGTTCTGGCGAGTGGCACCGTCGGCGGTGTCGCCGAGGACGGCGGCCTGTGCCAGTTCACGTTCTGGGCCGAGAACGGCGAGGCATCACGGCTGACGTCGACAGGAGTCGCCGACGGAGACCGCACGGCATGTCCGGAGGTCGGCGAGGCGCTGACCATGCTGTCGCCGGGCAGCTACGAACTCGTGCTCACGTATCGCTCTGGCGACATCGTGGAGAAGAGCGCACCGCTGACGGTGGTCGTTCCCGAGCGGTGACGGTCGGCTCATCGCGTGCGAGACTCGTTCGAGAGGTATGCGGAGAGGGAGCGCCTCGACCGACCAGACTGCCGAGGGGAGACGAGATGATCTCGTGGGCTGCGCTGACCGGTATCGCTCTCGTGGAGCTGTGGCTTGCACTCACCCCGGGGCCGAACATGATGTACCTCGTCTCACGCAGCATCAGTCAGGGATGGCGGGCAGGCATGGTCTCGCTCTCTGGCACCGCGGTGGGATTCGTCGTCTACATGGTGATGGCGAACCTCGGCATGGCGGCGGTGTTCCTGGTCGTGCCGTGGCTGTTCATCGCCCTCAAGATCGCGGGGGCGGCCTACGTGCTCTGGCTTGCGTACTCGACTCTGCGTCCCGGGGGCGCATCGCTCTTCGGCCCAAGGGAGCTTCCCCGCGATTCGTTCGCCCGGCTGTTTCGCATGGGTCTCGTGACCAATCTGCTGAACCCCAAGGTCGCGATCCTCTACCTGGCGATCATCCCGCAGTTCATCGACCCCGCTGCCGGCAACATCGTCGGTCAGGGGTTCCAGCTCGGTGCTGTGCAGATCCTTGTCGGCGTGGCGGTGAACGGCGCGATCATCTGCGCTGCCGGCTCGATCGCGTCCTTCCTGCAGGGACGGCCGGCATGGATGCGGTGGCAGTCCCGGGTCACCGGCACGCTTCTCGGGGCGGTCGGCGTCAAGCTCGCGATCGACGCCCCCGCCCCGGCAGGTGCGGCCTAGGCCGACCCGATGACTCCGTCACGTTCGTCAGCCTGACTCTTCGACACGGCAGCCTGCAGTGCCCGCAGCCGACGCTGCGACTGGCGGTAGAGCAGGAAGTCGGCGAGGTTCGCGACACTCACGATCGTGACGACGATGCCGATGAGCGACCAGGCGTTCCAACGGGCGGCTGTCTCTTCGTCGGCGAAGACGAGCAGCAGCACCATGGCGATGGCGGTCACTACGACGGCGATGAGGTTGTTCACCGCGAAGAACACCGCGGTGCGGGCGAGCCGCAGCGGCAGCAGAGAGGTGAGCCACTCCGTCGCCAGCCCGATCAGCAAGCCGATGCCGCCACTCGTGAGTATGCCGACGACGAAGGGCCAGCCGGTGGCCGGTGCCGGGTTCATCACCTGCAGCACCAGCCCGATGCCGATGCCGAGAAAGAACGACTTGACCACGTTCTCGTAGTTCATCACTTCATCTCCCCGAGTCGAAGGGCCTGGCGCAGCCGGCCGGAGTAGGTCTTCGACACCTCGAGCTCCTCACCGCCGGTCATGCGCAGCACGAACCGAGAGTTGAACCACGGCACGATCTCTCGCACGTGCACGATGTTGGCGAGCTGCGACTTGTTGACCCGGATGAATCCGATGGTCGACCAGCTGAGCTCGTAGAACTGCAGGGTTCTGCGCACCCGATACCGACCGGACGCCGTGCACGCGACGACGCCGTCACCCTCCGCCTCGAGGTAGCGCACCTCGCGCGGCGACAGCACCGTGAAGGTGCTGCCGCTCTGCCCGGTGAGGGTGCGCGTGCCGCCGGAGTCGTCGCGACCTCCGGCGACCAGCATGCGCACCGCCTCCATGTAGTCGAGGGCGTCGAAGACGAGGGCCGGCTTGTCGGCTGGCAGGTCGAAACCGCGCTCGACGAGCACCCACGCACCGTCGGGCTCGACCGGGATGTCGAAGACCGCGAGCTCGCGCTCGAGCTTCTCTCGCACCCGCGGGGAGCAGACCAGTTGCACCATGCCGTGTGTCCTCGTTCGTCGGGCGGCTACTTCTGGAGGCGGTCGAACAGCAACCGGATCTCGACGAGCTGCTCGATTGCCTTCTGCCGGTAGTCGAGCGATCCAAAGTTAGCAATGTAGTAGGTGTCGGCGCTCGGGTCGTAGAAGGCAAAGGTGCCCGACGCTCCGATTCCGCCGTGCACGTCGGTCATCGAGAACAGCAGCGGCGAGAGCTCGCCGAAGCGGAACTGCATCATGCCGAGCCCGTAGTAGATGCCGGAGTCGATCCTGCGCGAGAAGTCGGTCATGCGCTCGTAGACGCCCTCCGAGACGAGGTCGCCCCGGGTGAGGGCGCGCATGAACGCGAGCAGGTCGTCCATCGTGGTGACAACGCCGCCACCCGCCCAGTCGACAGAGAGCGCGTTGCGCTCGCTGAGATCCACGCCGTTCGCATCGAGGGAGAGGATGCCGTTGGGCACCCCGAACTCGGTCATGAGGTAGCTGTCGTTCATGTCGAGGGGGCCGAAGATGCGATCCTCGAGCACGCGGTCGTATGGCTTCTGCTCGACAGCCTCGACGACGAGCCCCGCGAGGATGTAGCCGGTGTCGGAGTACGCGAACGACTCTCCGGGAACACCAACCGGCTCCTGATGGTCTCGGCTGAAGTCGAGCAGGTCGGCCGGGGTGAACAGGCGGTCTGGCTGCGCGGCGAGCAGCTCGATCATGGTCGGGCCGCTGGTGACCGGTCCGTCGAAGTAGTCGGCGGCACCGGAGGTGTGGGTGACGAGCTGGCCGACGGTGACCTCCGCGGAGTGGTCGACGCCGTCGATGACGAACAGCCCGTCCAAGGTTTCGGTGTCGAGCCAGGCGTCGATGGGGTCGTCCCACCCGATGGCGCCTTCGTCGACGAGCTGGCCTACGGTGACCGCGAGCATTGTCTTGCCGACGCTCGCGGCGTGGTACTGCGAGTCGACAGTTGCCTTCTCGTCGGAATCTGGTCCCGTCGTTCCGACGGCAAACTGGTGCACCTCGCCGGTCTGGCCGCTGGCGACGGTCAGCAGGGCGCTCGAGACGCCAGCGCCGTCGTCGACGGCCTTCTGCAGCTGCTGCTCGACTGCCGCATCGAGCTCCTCCGGTGATAGGGGCCCGTTGAGCGCGCCGAGCACGCTGACCCCGACAAGCACGACCGCGACGACGCTGCCGGTGATGATGAGTGCTCTCTTGGTGCCTTTTCGCATGGTGATCCTCCGTTGTTGGTTTCCCCGACGGTAGAAGCGGCCGGGGGAGTATCCGACAGCTCCTGCATCGAGACCGTGCCGCCCGACTTCTTGAGAAAGCGGCCGCGCATGAAGGCCCTCGCGAAGACCTCGCCCCTGACGACGAAGCGCTGCTCGACGAACACCGCGCGGTCGTCGTAGCCGACGATCTTCGTCTCGAGGGTGAAACGCTGCCACGGCTGCAACGACTTGCGGAAGGTGATCGTCTCGTTGCTCGCCACCGGGTAGTAGCCGTGCTTCGACAGCTGCGCCCATGCGCCGGCCCGGATCATGAGGTCCATGCGGCCGAGGTCCATGATCGAGAAGTACACGCCGTTGTTCATGTGGCCGAGCACATCGAGGTCGGTCGGCAGCACGTGAAAGTCGGTGCGCCCCACGTCGTGCACGTGGAGCTTCGACGCGCGGCGGGAGCGCACCCACTGCAGGATCGTTCTGAAGATCAGATTCACGCCGTTAGGTTAATCCCATGAGCACTCTTTAC
>NZ_JBXMIS010000019.1:0-2354 GCF_057073975.1 Conyzicola sp.
CGCGGCAGCCAGATCGGCGCCTGGGCCTCCCGCCAGAGCCAGGTCATCGACCCGCCCGGCGAGCTCGAACGCCGCGTCGCCGAGTTCGAGACCAAGTTCGCCGGCCGGGAGGTCCCCCGTCCCCCCCACTGGGGCGGCTGGCGCGTGGCCCCGGTGGCAATCGAGTTCTGGAAGAACATGGACAACCGGCTGCACGTCAGGCACAAGTACACCCGCGACGGCGAGCGGTGGCGGGTGGAGACGCTGTACCCGTGACGGGATGATGATGCGCGATGCACGAAAAGCCGCGCCAGGCGGCGATGCGGCTGCGGCCCCCGACTACATCGAGTGGAGGGAGAAATCGTCCGTTCGCCGGTAGCCGGGCGGGATCTCGAACTGCGAATGACTCACCGTCGCGCGCGTGAGGCTGGTGACCTCAAAATGTTCGGCGACCTTCGGATGCTCGCCCTTCTTTCGCGTCGTCACATGGAGCTTCAGTGGCATTCCCTCGAATAGCGAGTCACGCGCGTCGGACGACTTCCGAGCGAAAGCGCGATCCTGCTGCGCGAGCGCGCTCGGTGCGCGGGCGAGCAGCTCGACGAGCGGGTTGCGGGGAAGCTTCAGGTTCTTCGCCACCCAGTAGTCGGTCACGACTTCGTTCACCTCGGGCGGGTCGTCGGTGCTGCCGATGATCAGCGGGTGGACGCTGACCGCGAATCGCTGCACCAGCTGGAAGTGACGCGTGGGTTGACCGGCAACAGCTTCGCCGTCGCCGAGATCCTGGGTCACGACGGACGCGTCGCTCAGCTCGAACCGGACGATCAACTGCGTCGCGCGAAGCGCCTTGCCAATGATGTCGGTGAGCGCCTCCGGCGGGCTGTCGCTGTACTCCCGCTTGTCGGGATGGACGCTGTAGAGGTGGCCGGGTTTCATCACGAGATACTCGCCGCCGGAGCCGGGCATCTCCATGCGTGATGTGTCGCCGAGCACGTAGCCGACGCCCGCGCCTGGCTCGCCCTTGTCACCAACGGTTGTGAACTCGTATCGGATCCCCGCCGGCGCCTGGGCGGCCAGGGTGAGTGTCGATGCGGAACTCACGAGCAGCGCGACGGTGGCACGGCGGAAAAAGCGGCTGAGCTGGCGATCCATTTGATGACTCCCGACGCGAGACAGGTCCGACAGGGGTGGTGGCCCCTCGTACGCCCCAAAACACAGACTGTTTCGCGAGCCGCTGCCTTTGCCGCGACCGTTCCGGCATCGGTACCCCTCGCCCCCTACCGGCTCTATCTTCCGTCCATGGCAACGAAGGTACAGGCGGAGCCCGTCGAGGCTCCCACGGAGTGGTCGATCGAGTCGGCGCGGGCCCTCTACAACATCGAGGGTTGGGGCGCGGGCTTTTTTGACATCAATGAGAAGGGACACGTCGTCGTGCGGCCGGATCGCAACGACAACTCCCGTGAAGTCGATCTCCACGAGCTGGCGACCGATCTCGAGCAGCAGGGAGTCCAGCTCCCCGTGCTGGTCCGGTTCTCCGACATCCTGCGCTCGCGCATCGAGTCGCTGAGCGAGCGGTTCATCCGCGCGATCGAGGAGTACTCGTACAAGGGCGGCTACACCACCGTCTACCCGATCAAGGTCAACCAGCAGCGCCACGTCGTCGAGGAGATCGTCGAATACGGCAAGGCCCACGGGGTCGGGCTCGAGTGCGGGAGCAAGCCGGAGCTGCAGGCCGTGCTCGCGCTCAGCGACACCACCGAGCACCTCATCGTCTGCAATGGCTACAAGGACGAGGAGTTCATGCGCCTCGCCCTGATGGGGCAGAAGCTCGGGCACCAGGTGTTCATCGTCATCGAGCAGATCCACGAGATCGACACCCTGCTCCGCGTCGCCGACGAGCTGGGCGTGCAGCCGACCGCCGGCATCCGCATCAAGCTGGCGTCGGCTGGATTCGGGCGGTGGGCGCAGAGCGGTGGAGAGAAGTCGAAGTTCGGGCTCAACGCCGCCGATCTCGTTCGCGCGATCGACAAGTTCGCCGCGCTCGGGCGGCTCGATGTTCTCCGGCTGATCCACTTCCATCTCGGCAGCCAGATCACCGACATCCGCTACATCAAGCACGGGCTGCAGGAGATCGCGCGCTTCTACGCCGAGCTCCGGGCGATGGGGGTGAACATCACCCACGTCGACGTCGGCGGCGGGCTCGGTGTCGACTACGACGGCACCAACTCGACCTCGGTCTCGTCGGTGAACTACTCGCTGCAGGAGTACGCGAACGACGTGATCTACACGTTCGCCGAGTCGTGCACCGAGAACGAGCTGCCGATGCCGCACATCATCAGCGAGTCGGGGCGCGCCCTCACCGCGCACCACGCGCTGCT
>NZ_JBXMIS010000020.1:0-13179 GCF_057073975.1 Conyzicola sp.
CAACGTCAAGTCGGTCTGGACCGGCGACGGCGAGCTGGAAAAGATCGCCGCCACCCACAAGGTGAAGCTGAACCTGATCCACTGCTACCGTTCCATGAACTACATGTTCCCCGTTGCGCAGTGCCGCGACCGCCTCGGCGTAGGCATCGGCTCCCGCTGTCATGTCGACCGAGATGTGGCGCATGCTGCGCATGAGCCAGCCGACCACCGGCTTGTCGAAGACCGGCTTCTTCGCCATGAACCGGATGCGGCGACGGTTGTGCTGCCACGTCATCCACTCGACGAGGGCGAACTCGAGGTAGCCGAAGTGCGTCATGGCAATGACGGCACCGCCGGTGTCTGGAATGTTCTCTGCACCCCTCGCCGACGGCCTGACCCGCAGTGCCGCGAACATTGCCCGCCCGGCTCCGATGGCCGCAGTGTAGATGGGCTCGCGGTGGAGGCCGGGCGTTCTCATGCTCTCAGCGTATGCATGAATCTTGTGCAAATGCCACGGGTCTTGTCGAGCCGAGCAGACGTCCGCGGGGGCGATCCGTCAGCTCTCGCCCGCGACGAAACGGTCGTTTTCAAGAGCGATGCGCCCATCGCTCTTGGCCAGCTGCGCTGCGTCGCTTAGCCACTTCCGTCCCTGTTCGGTGAGACGCCCGTAGCCAAGCACATCGGAGGTCTGCTTCAGCAGGTCGTCGATGCTCATGCTGAACGACTCGCGAATGAGTAGCTCCATAACGTTTGCGATCTCGTGCGGGCTCACCTCGACGAGCGCGCGAATGGCCGATGACGGAGAGCGTCGAGCGCCACGCCAGGTCGCCGGCTCGATGCCGCTCGGCCAGCAGAAGCCGGACGACACTGTGAACTGCGCGTGCACTATTTCGGCGATCTCTGCCTGTTTTGCGGCTCCGATTCGCGAGTAGCCAAACCGGCGGGCAACTGTCGACACGAGTCGAGCTACGGGAATCGGCCCTTCCACCTCGAGCACCTCTGTGGCGATTCTCACAATGGCAGGCTCGGCCATTCTCATGTTGTTGAGCACTGACTGCGACGCGATGACACTGTCGGGTGCCGACACGAAGTCCGGAAGGCGAAGGGCACTCGTCGACGCTGCGAGCTGGGAGACCGCGAGTGTGGGCGCAGCGACTTCTGCCGTCGGCACGAACTGCGGCTTGACGGCGATCGGCTGCTCCATGAGGTCACGTACTCGGTCGAGCACCGCACGGCGGTCACGCAGCCAGGCCGGTAGCCACACACGCATCGTGGAAGGCCAGCCCATGATGTCGATGAGCAGTTGTGATGAGCCTTCGCGGTCGGACACGGACGGTCGAGAGGCCCACCCGACTCCGTCGACCATGATGGCGAGGCGCCAGTCGACGGCTCCCTTGGCACGCACGGCGAGATCGACCGTGAATGTTGAGAGGCCGAGGTGAGTGTCGACGTCATATCCATCGGCTCGGATGGCCGCGGCGAGCTCCTCAACAAATCGGCTGTGACTCTGCTCGTGGCCCTCATCGATTCGACGTCGTTCTGAGGCCGGGGTGGCGGCAAAGGTCAGGTAGCTCTTCAGGTCGGCGATCGCTCTCGAGTTTGACCTCTTGAGGTCGATATCCGATGGGTCGAACGAGCTGAACAGCACGATCTGCTTCCGGGCGCGGGTGATCGCCACATTGAGCCGACGTTCGCCACCGGTGAGGTTGAGCGGTCCGAAGTTGAGCGGAAGCACGCCGGTCTTCTCGTCCTTCGAGAAGGCAAGTGAGAAGAGGATCGTGTCGCGCTCATCGCCCTGTACGTTCTCAAGGTTCTTTACGAACAACGCCTCGCCTGCTTCTGCGGTGAGGGCGCTGCGTATCAGAAGGTCGGGGCTGTCCTCGAGCTTGTTCAGAATCAGGTCCCGCTGTTGGATGTTGAAGCAGACGACGCCGATTGAGTCCTCCCGCGTGGCCGGATCCCGCAATCGCGCGCCGATCTCATCGACGATGGCCTGTGCCTCTACCTCGTTGGTGCGAGAACGGCCACGGTCGAACGTGCCGTCGACGCGCCGCCAGCTCAAGCCAGAGCTGTCGTCGATCACGGGCGAGGGAAGGCTGACGAGCTTGCCGTCGTAGTAAGTGCGGTTGGAGAAGGCGATAAGACTCTCGTTCTGCGAACGGTAGTGCCACGACAGCCACAGTTGCGGCAGTCCTGACTCGACGGCCTCCGACAGAATGCTCTCGAGGTCCTCGACAACCAGCTCATCCTGTGAGGCACTGGAGTCCTGGCTCGCGTCGACCTGCATGATTCTCGTCGGCGGCATCTGCTTGGAGTCGCCGACAACGATCACAGCCTTGCCTCGGCCCATGGAGCCGATGGCCTGCGGCACGCGAATCTGGGAGGCCTCGTCGAAGATCACGAGGTCGAACTCGATCGAGCTCGCGTCGAGAAAGTGGGCGACTGAGCCCGGACTCATAAGAAAACAGGGCACGACGGATGTCAGTGCCCGAGGGTATCGCCGGGTCACCTCGCGGAACGAGAGTCCGCCGCGCTTGCGATCGATCTGCCGCTTGAGTTCCGCCACCTCACCTCGCAGATTGGTCACGTCGAACGGTCGCTCGGCGATCAGCCGTGCTGCGATCGCCGACCGAAGGTTCTCGCGAGAGGTGGCGCTCTGCTCGAGGTACGACGAAGCCGCCCGGTCGAGGGAATCCCCGTCGAACGAGTCGAGACCTCCCGCTGCGACGCGCTCGCTCAAGGATGCGATGGCCAGGCCCCGGAGGAGGGCCTCGGGTGCGTCTGTCGGTGCGATGACGACGGCAGCCAGTTGATCGGCGAACACCGACAGTCCGCTCGATGAGAGATTCGCGAGCAGGCGCCGCGTCTCGGCGAAGCGCTGCAGTTGAAGCAGTCCCGTGCTCTCAAGGTCGCGACGCCAATTCGGATCATCGTGGTCCCACGCCTCGACCCACGGTCGCTGCCCGAGCCAGTGCCCGACCGTGACCGCGCTGCCGTCAATGGCAGCGAGCCACTGATTCCATGCCCCGTCGAGCTGACGCAGGGTTTCAGCATCCCTCGCGCCGATTGTCGGTAGCAGGAGTGCGGCATCGTGCGCGTACGTGGTCAACCAGACGATGTTGTCTGCGGCAAACCGGGCTTCCGAGAGGTGGGTGGCGGCACCGGGCAGGTAGGGAAGCCACTGTGTCGGCAGTCGCAGCCCGGCCGTTTCCCTTGCGTTGGCGATGAGCGGTTCGGCTTCGGCACGAACTGCCCGAAGAGCGGTGAGGAACTCTGTGAAACGTTCGGCGGGGATGGTGACGCCGGGACTGAGCAGCGGCTCGATGCGCTTTCGCATGGACCGGCGACGCAGCTCTGGAAAGAACCAAGCGGCATCCAGCTTGGTAGATCGCTCAACGAACTCGCCAAGCTCTGGCAGCTCGATTGCTTCTCGCGTTGCGTCTGCGAGGGTGCGCTCGTGGGTGCTGCGATAGGCGGCAAGTCGCTCGCCAAGCTCGGCGACGGTGGTGCGCCATGATGGCCGGTCGATATAGGCGACATGTCCCGGCTCTGGCAGGAGTCCCTGATCTCGCGTTCCCAGCAGCCGCACGACGGCGCTGAGCCCGGCGGCGGGGCGCAGGCCATCGAGAGCCGAGCGCCACTCTGCGCTGAGCTGCTCCACCCTGTCTCGTGCCGTCGCTAGCGTCTGCAGTGCGTTCGACAGCTGGTCGGCATTCAGGCGATCGGCTGTCTGTGTGCCGGAGATGAGCCAGTGATGTCCGGGGCGGAGGCCGAAACGCGAGGCCGCGTCGGAGTAGTCGCGGGTTGTCTGCGCGATGTCGATGGTCGGTGTCGACCGCAGCCAGGGGAGCGGGATTGTCGCTGTCGGGCCTTCTCCAAGGGCGATGGTGGCGTCATAGGCAGACCAGACCGAGTAGCCGTGCGCATTCGTCTCGTGAACGAGCGACGGATACCGTTCGAGTTCGATGATTGCCGAGCGGAGGCGCGCATCTGTCGCATCCCACGCAACCTGGTCGACCGCGACCCGCTGCTCTAGGCCCGCCCTCAACTGCTCGCGAATCGAGTTCATGGACTGCTTGGCGCCGTGGAGCTCAAGCGTGAAAGCGCCAAGTCCGATCGCCTCGAGTCGACGTTTGACTACCTCGAGCGCTGCTTGCTTCTCTGCGACGAAGAGGATCTTCTTACCCTCTGTCAGCGCGTGGGCGATGAGATTGGTGATGGTCTGCGACTTGCCTGTTCCCGGTGGGCCCTCGAGCACGAACGACTGTCCACTCGTCGCCCGCACGACCGCGGCCATCTGCGAGCCGTCGGCGGCGATGGGCAGCCGCAGTGACATCTCATCGACCGCTGGTTCGGCGTCGCCGTTGGGGTCGTCGAAGGTCTCGCCCGGTGTCTCGACGAGGTGTCGAACCACCGGATTCTCCATGAGTTCACGCCAGTTGGCGTCGAGGTCTTTCCAGATCTGGAAGGTCGAGAACCGCAGGATGGCGAGACTCGCTGATTCGTCGATCCGGTAGGGGAGTCCGGCATCCAGCAGCTGCTTTCGGATTCCGGTGAAGACCGTCTTTATCGCGATACCTGACTCGTCGAGCGCCGGGTTGGCGAGCTCGGTGAGATCGAGGCCCTTCGTTGTAGTGAGCCACTGCAACAGACAGAGGTTCGGCTGCGCGAGTTCTGCGCCGTCGAGCTTCATTGCGTAGTTGGTGAAGGCGAGGCCCCCGGTGAGGCGCACGGGCAGCAGAAAGAGCGGGGCGCGCGCCTCGGACCCATCGGCCTTCGTGTGCACGAGTGCGCCGAGGGTCAGGTAGAGGTAGTTGCTACCGCTTTCCTGTTCGAGGGTGTCTGCTTCGCGCTTCATTGCGCGCAGCTGCCGTCGGTGCGCCGCGTCGGCCTGGGTGGAGAAGACCGTGCGGGTGGTCTGGAAGTAGGCGATCATCTGCTCCGGTGCGACCTCGCTGGCGACACGGATACCCGCAAGCTTCTGAAGGTCGGTCGAGTCTGTTCCGCCGATTACCTTCACCGACTTTCCAGAGTGCACGACGTCATCGAGCATCGGCAACATGCCGCCGGGCACGAGTAGGTCGAGCACTTTCTGGCTGTTGGGCAGGTTGAGCAGTGGGTTGCGCAGCGTCAGGTCGAGCAGGTCGCGCTTCCAGCTCTTTAAGCGTGGTGGGGAGTGGTCTTCGCGCTCCAGCACCCCGCGCACAACCTCCTCTGCCTCGATGAAACTCGAGAGGTTGCGCCGACTCGACTTGGCGACGAACGGTCGGTCGAGGTCGACTGCTTCTTGATCTTCGACCTCATCCGCGCCGCCGGTGAATTGCGGCATGGGCCGAATGCCGTCAAGTCGCGCCTTGGTGATGTCGACCATCGTCTGCAGCTGGTCGAAGTTGTTGCGGAAGTAGTCGGATGCCACCTTGTGCGCTTTGCGAAAGCTCAGTGTGCCAGCGCCCGGGCCGACGCCGGTGAGTTCGACAGGAACGACTGCGCCGAGCTCAACCATGTTGGTGAGCACGTTCACCTGGGTGATGGCGGCGGTCTCGCCCCATTGCTGTGAGCTGTAGAAACCTGCAAGGGCGTGAGTGCGGGTGATGAAGATCACAGGGAACAGTCCCGCTGCCTCGATGCATGCTGCGTACAGCACAGCGAGGTCGGCGCAGGTGCCGAACCGGTCGGTGAGCACTTGCTCTGTCGTGCGAACCTTCTGACCGGTGCGCTCGAAGGATGCTGGGGGATTGATATAGGTGATCTGGAGTCCACGGATGGCCTCGTAGATCGCGGCCCCGATTTCGTGGGCACGCTCTGCGCCTGCCTGGTAGCCCTGCAGCGAGCCGCTGTTGGTCTTCTTCATCAGCAGGTCGGATGCAGCGCGAAGGATGCGCGTGACCATGCGCGTGTTCGGCTGCACGAAGGCCGCGATCGCAGGGTGGAGCCCGGGAAAGTTGAGCCACTCGTTGAAGGCACTGACCTCAACGGCCGCGAGGACGCGCGCGCCCTCCGTCTCGCCGGTGGCCATGGCGTGGAGGTCGAGCGTGCCCATCGTCGACTCCGTGGCCTTGGAGAGCACGGGAGTGAAAACATCGAAAGTGCGTGGGTCGTCGATGCGGGTAGCACTGTTGTTGAGGATCGGCCCGGGCACCGAGCGGCTCCACACTGTTTCTCCTGCGCCGGTCATGGCGAGCGAGCCTGTGAGCTCGAGGCCCGGGAGGTCGCGCCCGGTCTCGTTGTGCACCACGAGGGCTCGAATGAACGGGATACCGCTGACCCCGAGTGAGAAGTTCGCACGCGGCTGAAACTCCGCTTGGATTCTGATGCCGTTGCCGACGCCGTCGAGCACCTCGTAGAACTGTGTCTCCATTGCTAGAGGCTAGTTGTTGAGCGAGGATTTCCCGACTTCGCGTTGCCGCGCGCTGTCACGTCATCATCACCCGGGCACGCCCGAGCGGACGGTATGCCTGCTGTGGGTCGATCCATGGCGGTGCCAGGAGGGTTGGCCTGCCGCGAATCATGCGCATGGTGAACTCGGAGGCGTGCAGCATGCGGTGGTGCGCGGGGCAGAGTAATGCCCCATTGTCGACGTCGGTTCTGCCGCCGTTCTCGTACTCGATGACGTGGTGAGCGTGACACCAGCTCGGAGGTGCTGTGCACTGCGGCCAGACACAGCCGCCGTCTCGCACAGCAAGGGCCTTCCGCTGCGCCGTGCTGAAGAGGCGCTGCGTGCGCCCGAGACTGAGCACCTCGCCGGTCGCGCCGATCACGATGCGGGCGAATCCGGCGTCGCAGGCGAGTTCTTGCACGGTCTGGGCCGAGACGGGCTCGTCGACGTCGTCGAGCCAGCCGACTCCGGTGCCGTTCTCGAGGTCACTCAGGTGGATGACGGCCATGACGGTCGAGGTAGCCTGCATGCTGCCCGGCTGGCCCTGGGTGGAGCGCAGGCCGGCGGTGATGAGCCCGAAGGCGATGTCGAACTGGCGCTGCTCACGCGTGCGCGGGTCGCGAAGCACGGTGATGACGTCGGCATCCGACTCCGAGCCGCCGCTCGCGACCTCAGCGGGATCAAGGAAACGCGGCGTGACCCCCGGTCTGCTGCGCTCGGCGAAGGCGGCACGCAGCAGTGCCGCCGATGTCGGGTCGGCGGCCCCGCTGAACGGTGTCATACCGTTGCGTTCCTTGCCGAGGTGGAATGCGCGCCGCTCCCGCAGCTCGGCATCGCGCGGGGCGGCGCCGTCGGGGTCGAGCGTCTCGCGCCAGACCCGAGCGTGCACCGCGACGAGGTCGGCAGGCTCGCGCTCGGCGACTGCCACGAGGGCCTCTTCTGCGGCGAGAACGGCGGTCGGGGTGGCGGCGCGCTTCGTCGCCTGGGTGAGGCAGTGGATGATGGCGCTCGCGGCATCCTGCCCCAACGCCCCACAGCGCATGGCGCTCGCGACCGCGGGCCAGGTCGGGGGAAGAACGTCGCCGAGCAGCCCCTGCCGCGGACTGATCACGGCACCGAGACGGATGCGGCGCGCGGCCTCGGCCTGCGGCACCCGCGTGATGTGCTCGACGAGGTGAGCGCCCCGCGTGTGCCCGAGGCGCTGCGCGAGCCCCTCGCGCCCGAGGCTGAAGCGGGAGCGCTCGTCGACCTCCGCGGCCCCGAGTGCTCGCGCGGTGTCAACCAGCCGGCCGAGCTCTTCGAGCTGACCGACCAGCAGGCACAGCTGCTCATCGCCCAGCGCGCTGAAGGAGGCCCCGGCGACCCCGGCGAGCGCGTCACGAGCCTGCTCGATGAGGTCGATCTCGGTTGCCATGCCTCGATAGTCGCACCAGCCACTGACATTCCGAAAATGCTGATCAAGGGTCAATTGGGGCCGTGGATGACGAGGAAGAATCCCTCGTGGTAGGGAGCAGTCGACCCTGCAATCCGTCGACCCGTCAGCGTGCCTGCTTCGTGGGGGATCGGCGCACCCGCGAACGGCTGCCCAGAAGAACCACCACGAGACCGCCGCCGACAGCGACCGCGGCGGCGATGGCAGTCGGCACAACCCACGGGGCACCGGTGAACGCGAGAGCACTGACCTCGGCGCTCTGGGGGCTGACCGCGTTCCCTCCGGTATCGACGTCGGCTTCGCGAACCGTGACCGTGACGCTAACGCTCGCCGAACTCGGCCCGTAGCTCGGCGGTTGTTGCGATGCGGTGAGTGTGTGCGGGCCGAGGCTGAGGGCTGTGTCGGGTCGACACGACCAGATGCCGCTCGAATCGACGATGGCGGCGCAGATCGTGGTCGGTCCCTCGCGAACGGTCACCGTGTAGCCCTGAAGCCCTGTTCCGCTGATCAGGAGGTTTCCGTCGGTGAGCACGCTGCCGTCACTCGGAGAGGTGATCGTCGGTGCAGCGAGAGGCGATACCTCCACATAGGTGTAAGTGAGGCTCGGCGAGCTCGTGCCATCGGGTGTGGTGACGCTCACCGAGACGGATCCCGCAACATCGATCGGGGTGGTGAACTCCAGCGAGGTCGGGGATGTGACGGTGACGAACTGCGGTGCGATCACGACGCTTCCAATGGTGACGGAGGTGCTGTCGACGACGAAGTCGGAGCCGGAGATCGTCACCAGCTGGCCCCCATTGGTCGGCCCGGTGTCGGGCGTGATGGAGATCGCCGTCAGCGCTCGCAGCGACGCGGGGTGCCCAGCGGCCCAGCTCGAGGGCACGGGGGAGGCGAGCATGGCGAGGGCAAGGGCTGCCACTGCGACGGCAGCCTTCACGAGAGTGGGCACCACTCGCGACCGCCATAGCGCACGGGTGGTCGGTTCTGCATTCATCACGGCTCCTCTGTGTCGACCCCCGTGTCATGCACCCCAACCATTACGCACAGTAGTTTTGGCTGTTTCTGCGCCGTAGGGTCGAAAGTCCCTCGCGAAATGGGCCCGGCTCGTGCTCGACAGATCCGAGGACCGCGGAGCCTGGTGTGCATCTCTGCTAAACTCACAAGGTTGCCGTCTAGCGGCCGCGGATAAAGAGAGCTCACGCATCAGGCGATGGGCACCGCGCAACAACGAGGAAGGGGCCTTCTATGCCACTCGCACCAGAAGCCAAGAAAGCGATCATCGACGAGTACGCAACTCACCCGGGTGACACCGGTAGCCCCGAGGTGCAGGTCGCAATGCTGACCGCTCGCATCAAGGACCTCACCGAGCACCTGAAGGAGCACAAGCACGACCACCACTCGCGTCGTGGCCTGCTTCTGCTGGTCGGCCAGCGTCGTCGTCTTCTCGGATACCTCTCCGATGTCGACATCAACCGGTACCGCTCGCTCATCGAGCGTCTCGGTCTGCGCCGATAACGCGCTGCCGAAAAAGCACTGCCGATAGCGCGCTATCGATAGACAGAAGTCGACAAGCTCGCCGCTGATACCGCGAAGTCTTGGAACGGGCCGTCACCTTCGGGTGGCGGCCCGTTTTGCTTCACAGGATCTCGAAATCGGCCATGAGATCTGCCTCCACGCCGATCATGTCGCGAAACGCCGTCTCTGTGATCTCGCCATCGGTCGTCAGGATGGTGCGCACGACGATGTTGGCCCGCTGCAGGTCGTAGACGTAGTAGCGGCCGTACTCGCTCTCCTCCCGCCACCCGACAGACGCGATGGATGCGGGCAGGTCGAGCGCCGGAGCGGCGGAGACGGGCATCCGCTCCCAGGCCTCGGGGGAGTCGACGCGATAGGCCGGACATGCCTCTATCGCGCCTGCCAGCCGCGCCATGTGCTCGTCAGCCTCTGCCGTGGTGTCGAACACCCGAACCGCCTGCTGGATGCTGGAGTACCCACCTTGGGTCGACCGGGCGACGGTGTAGTCGATGCGATCATCGGACTCGACGATCTCATCGAGTTCGGCCACGACGGGAGAAGCGAAATAGCTGAAGTAGCACGCGGCCGGGCTCGCCCCCGCCTCGTTCCAGGATTCGGCCGTGTAGAGGTGCTCCTCTGCTGGGGTCATCGAGGCGAAATCGCCCCACTCCCCGTCGGTGAATCGAAGGTGCATGCCGGCGAACGCGGAGTCGGCCGCGATGGTCTCGCCGAGCACCGACGGTCCGAAGCAGGGGTCGACGCAGTCGTCTGGGCTAGCCGCGGTTGACGGGCCCGGCTCACCGTCCACGAGGTCACGCAGCTCCGGCACGTAGTACTCTGCATCGGCATCCTCGCTGGCAGTTTCGCTCTCACCGAGACTCTCGGGAATCGAGCTGGCCAGGTTGCCGATCGCCACGATTCCCACCACCGCGAGCGTCACGAGTCCGACTCCGACGGCAACTGAGGCTGCGACGATCCACGGAGTCCAGGACCGACCGGCCGTGGACGTCGGCACGGGGGTCGCATCAGCAGGAGTCGTCGGCGGGCGCTGCGGAAAAGCAGCGGGCGGCGGGTACGCACGAAGCTCCGCGTCGCTCGCGCGCGGAACCACGGGCGCGGGCTCGAGCGGTGCGAAGCCGTCGGGAGGGGTGTCGGTCATCGTGCTCCAGATCAGGGTTTTGCTCACCCTATCGACCCCGACGCCGCACCGCGAACTCCCCGAGAGGGGGTGGCCGGCGGGTCCGTTCGGGGT
Source organism: Conyzicola sp. (assembly GCF_057073975.1). Lineage (NCBI taxonomy): Bacteria > Bacillati > Actinomycetota > Actinomycetes > Micrococcales > Microbacteriaceae > Conyzicola > Conyzicola sp. The sequence continues at coordinate 10,555 of NZ_JBXMIS010000020.1, forward strand.
GAGGATTGCACCATGGGCACTCGCATGGCGACGCGCGTCATTGCCGCGGTCGCGGCATCCATGATGCTGCTCGCTGGCTGCGCAGAAGCGCGACAGGCACCGCCCAGCGGGGTGAGCGCCACGGAGCTCGAGCGCTACCGGCAGTACATCGGCTCGCGCATGTGGGAGTTCACCGGTCTGCCAGAGAGCCTCCGGCCGGAGGTGGCCGCCACGGTCGTCGATCCAGAGCAGTGGAGCGAGCTGCTCGGCGCGTGCGGCGATACCGCGGCAATCGCGACGGCCGCGGGGGAGCAGGCGGCGATCATCAGCGAGTACAGCTGTCGCATGCGCTACCAGTTGAGCGCGGAGCAGCTGGGGCTGCTCAACGAGGCCCAACTCGACTACCTCTACGACTACTACCAGGACACGCTGGTCCCGTGCCTGCAGCTCCACGGCGTCGAGGTGCGATCCGCCCTCGCGCGCGCCGAGGCGGTCGACATCGGGCGGTTCGGCGCCTACCCGTGGAATCCGTACAGCGACCTTCTCGACTTCACGATGGACGACCCGGATGACGTCGCCGTCTGGCGAGACTGCCCCGCCTTCCCGCCCGACGCAGTCTTCGACCGCTACTGGCAACGGTAGTTCTACCCTCGAACAGGTGACAAAAACCTAGACACTATGCTTACCGGTCAGTAAGCTGCGAGCGTTCAGCTAACCACCTAGCGGCCATCGTCGTCCGCATACAGGCGCCTGACCGCCGCGTACGACGACCGCAGAGAGCAGGTCGACGTCGTGTTGAGAAAACTGATTGCTGCAGTGGGGGCCATAGCTCTCGCTGTGGGCACCCTTTCGATCGGAGTGGGGGCGGCATCCGCGTCTCCTGTCTCCGCTGACAAGAAGCCGGTGCCGTCACAGGAGTTCGGCCCCGCCGTGAAGGTCTTCGATCCGAGCATGTCGGTCGCCGACATCCAAGCGGTCGTTGACGCGGTCGCGGCAGAGCAGACCGACAACGAGATGGGCGAGGCGCGGTACGCACTGCTCTTCAAGCCCGGCACCTACGGAACCGTGGAGAACCCCCTCGTGTTCACGGTCGGCTACTACACCGAGGTGGCCGGTCTCGGCCTCTCGCCGACCGATGTGACGATCAACGGGCACGTCGACGTGCACAACCGCTGCATCACGCCAGACAACTGCATCGCGCTCACCAACTTCTGGCGGAGCCTGTCGAACCTGACTATCAACGTCGCGGGAGGCGAGGGCTGTTATGCCTCAGCCAACTTCTGGGCGGTCTCGCAGGCCTCGCCGATGCGTCGGGTCAACGTCACCGGGGGCAACCTCAGCCTCATGGACTACTGCACCGCCGGCCCCCAGTACGCCAGCGGCGGCTTCATCGCCGACTCGCAGACCGGCTTCGTCATCAACGGGTCGCAGCAGCAGTTCCTCGTGCGTAACAGTTCTATCGGCGGCTGGTCGAACGCGGTATGGAACCAGGTCTTCTCTGGAGTGATCGGGGCGCCAGCCCAGTCGTTCCCTGACCCGCAGTACACGACGCTCGCGACGACCCCTGCCACGCAGGAGCGCCCGTACCTCTATGTCGACAGCTCCGGCAAGTACCGGGTCTTCGTTCCGAACCCGACGGTCGACTCTGCCGGAACGACCTGGGCAGACGGTCCGACGGCCGGCACGTCGATCCCGCTGACCGACTTCTTCGTCGCACGGCCCGGCGACTCCATCAAAGACATCAACAAGGCGCTCTCGAAGGGAAAGCACCTGCTGCTGACCCCCGGTGTCTATGACGTCGACCGCTCGATCGAGGTCAAGCGGGCGAACACCATCGTTCTCGGTCTCGGCATCGCGACCCTCACGTCGGTCGACGGGGCCATCCCGCTTGTGGTCGACGACCAGCCGGGCGTGGATGTCGCCGGCATCATGATCGACGCCGGCGAGGAGGGCTCCGACACACTGCTGCGCATCGGCAAGCCACGCGGATCCAACCACCGCAGCGACCCGGCCAACCCGGTCGCGCTGCAGGACGTCTTCTTCCGTATCGGCGGGCCGCACGCGGGGTCTGCCGAGACCTCGCTCGAGGTCTTCAGCGACGACGTCATCCTCGACAACATCTGGGCGTGGCGTGCCGATCACGGCCAGGGTGTCGGCTGGGATGTCAACACGGCACGCAACGGCGTCGTGGTCAACGGAGACAACGTGCTGGCCACCGGCCTCTTCGTCGAGCACTACCAGGAGTACAACCTCATCTGGAACGGAGAGAACGGTAAGACGGTCTTCTTCCAGAACGAGCTGCCGTACGACGCGCCCAACCAGGCAGCGTGGCAGCACGATGGGGTGCTCGGCTGGGCCGGGTACAAGGTCGCCGACGACGTCGAGCAGCACGAGCTGTGGGGAGGCGGGGTCTACATCTACACCAACGTGGATCCGTCGCTGCACGCCAGCAGCGGGTTTGAGGTGCCTGTCGCACCGGGTGTGCGACTGCATGACCTCGTGACAGTCAACCTCGGCGCAGGCACCATCGACCACGTGGTCAACGACAGCGGTGCGCCGGTCAACAGCGGCGCCGTCGGCGTCGGCAGCTACATCGTGGAGTACTCCGGATAGGGCGCGGACTGGGGGGGGAGGGGGGGGGGGGGG
>NZ_JBXMIS010000021.1:0-10583 GCF_057073975.1 Conyzicola sp.
TGTCGCCGTCGTGCACGTAGTTGACGGTGGCGGGCTGGGCGTCATCCGGTTGGGGAATGGATGCGCTGCCGAACTCCGGGGCGGCGGTGGCAGCGGGCGGGGCGTCGTCGCGCGGCACGGCGAACCACAGCAACGCCACGATGACGACGGCGGAGGTGACCCAGAGGATGACGGTGCGCATGAGGTCAGGCTAGCGGCGCATACGCTGAGCCCATGATCTTTGAGGAGCTCGACTACCAGGAGACCCCGATGGGCGAGCTGACGCTGCGGCGGCGGCTGTTCAACGGGCAGCACGTGTTCGAGGTCAAGCTTGGCGACGAGTACCTGATGTCGTCGCTGTTCGTCGTCGCGGAGGAGGAACTGGCGCACCTCGGGCTTGCCGCTCACGGCAACCCTCGCACGGTTCTGGTCGGCGGGCTCGGCCTCGGCTACACGGCCGTGGCGGCGCTGGCCGACCCGCGCGTTCAGTCGCTGACCGTCGTGGATGCCCTGCCCGCCGTCATCGACTGGCATGAGCGGGAGCTGCTTCCGGTCTCGTCTGCGTTGGTGCGGGACCCGCGTACCTCCTTGGTGCACGACGACTTCTTTGCGCTGATGCGGCGGACCCCGGTGGTTCGGTACGACGCGCTGCTCGTGGATATCGACCACTCCACCACACACTCCCTCGACCCCTCGCATTCCGACCTGTACACGGTGGAGGGGCTCGCGGCGCTCGCGGCGCACTTGAATGACGAGGGTGTATTCGCTCTCTGGTCTGACGACCCGCCGCTGGCATCCTTCGAGGCCTCGCTTGCCGCCGTGTTCGCGGTTGTGGAATCGCATGTGGTGAGCTTCGACAACTTCCTCACCGGGGGAGTGTCGACGAACACGGTGTACGTGGCGCGGCTCTGAGCATTCCCCGTTTTGGGGACACCGCTGTTGTGGGCGTCGGCGTACTGTTCGGACATGAGCATTGCTTCGTGGTTCGTGCGTCTCACCCTCGCTGGCAAGCTGGTTCTCTTGGCGTTCGTTGGCGCATTGTTCCTACCTGCCTTTGTTGCCGGGGCCGTCCTCGTGGCGGCCGTCTCCGGTGCATCGACACAGGCACACCAGCCGAGCGGCGAGTCGTTTGCCAGCGCCCCTGATCCAGGTCCAAGCCAGTCGCCGGCTCCGAAGGTGACAACAGACAAGGTCATCGAGACGGTGGGCGAGCCCTTCTCGCGGGTCACCGTAGAGGACGCGACTGTGGCGGCCGGAGTGACATCGGTTACGACTGTTGGTGCGCCGGGCACTCGAGCGATGGTCTACCTGGTGACGTACATCGACGGGGTGGAGGCATCCCGGGAGTTGGTCTCGGACGAGGTCATCATCGCGCCTCTGGATGAGGTCACGACCATTGGCACGTACGTCGCTCCTCCACCTCCCGCTCCGGTGCCGTTCGCCGCACCGGCGGGCGGGTGCGATCCCAACTACTCGAGCCCATGCGTGCCGATCGCCTCCGATGTGGACTGTGCGGGAGGAAGCGGAAACGGTCCGGCATACGTGACGGGGCCGGTGCGCATTTCCGGCACCGACATCTACGACCTCGACCGTGACGGCGACGGCATCGCCTGCGACAAGTAGCGGTGCCGGCCCGCTCAGTAGGCTGAATGGATGGCGCACCCCGAGCTCGAGCAACTCATCGCGACCCTCGAGCTTCTGCGCGCGCCGGGCGGCTGCGCGTGGGATCGCGAGCAGACGCACGGCTCGCTGGTTCGCCACCTGCTCGAGGAGTCGTACGAGCTCGTCGACGCGATCGAGTCGGGGTCTGACGCTGCTCTCATCGAGGAGCTTGGCGACGTGCTCTACCAGGTGCTCTTTCACGCCGACATCGCGGCAGAGGCGGGGCGCTTCACCCTCGAGGATGTCGCGGCGCACATGAACGCGAAGATGATCGGGCGGCATCCGCACGTGTTCGGCTCCGCCTCGGCGTCGTCGGCCGCCGAGGTGGTCGAGCTGTGGGACGAGCTCAAGAAGGCAGAGAAGCCGGGCCGCACCTCCGTGCTCGACGGAGTGCCCCAGGCGATGCCCTCGCTACTGCTCGCCGACAAGCTGCTCGGCAAGGCATCCGCGCTTGGAGTAGTGGCGGCGCCGGCCGATGTGCCTGCCGTGTCTCCGACGTCGGAGGCAGAGCTCGGCGCGTCGCTCCTGGCCATCGTGAGCGCTGCGCGCGAACAGGGAATGGATGCCGAACGCGCCTTGCGAGGCGCGCTGCGGTCCCTGCAAGACGAGATTCGATCGGTGGAGTAGGTTCCGCGGCCTCTGGTGCTTCTGGTGTGATGGGGGTCGCGGGGTTGTCTTTCTGATTCCGGGTGTGCTGCGGGTCTGCGCTCGTGCTGCCTAGGCCGCTTCGCGGCTGGCCTGTCGGCGTTGGTGTCGGGGCTGCTGTGTTGGCGTTCGCTCCGGTGGTGTTGCTTGGGGGTGTTCTCCGTTTGCGTGCTTGGGTTCCGCGCCGCATGTGTTGCCTGGGTTCCGTTCCACGTGGGCTGCTCTGGGGAGTTCACCGTGCGTGCTGATTGGGTTCCTCTCGGCGGGAGTTGCTTGGGTCCTCTCCGCATGTTGCCCCTCGGCGTGTGTTGCCGAGGCGCCCTCTCCGCACGCGCCGCCTAGGCGTCCTCTCCCCGCGCGCCCGCAGGTGTCCTCTCCGCACGCGCCCGTGTGGCGTCCTCTCCACACGCGCCCGTGTGGCGTCCTCTCCACACGCGCCCCTGTGGATACGACTTCTCCCAAGATTGCTCGATCGCTCTAGAGCATACGTTCGAAGGTTGGGAGAATTGACGCATGCTCCTCACCGACGAACTCGACGCACTCGCTGCGGCGACCGTCGCGCTCGCGGGCTGTTCCTTTGCCGAGATAGACGACGCGGCTCTGCTCGCAGCGCACGCCCGTCTTGCCGAGTCGAGACGCCGCATCGACGCGGCCATCGCATCCTCGGCTGCAGAGATCGCACGGCGCTCCGATCGATCTCTCGGTTACGACGGGCTCGCCCAGCGACTCGGGGCCGGCTCCGCAGAGCGGCTAGTGCAGCAGGTCTCAGGGGTCTCCCGCCGCGATGCGGGCGCACTCGTGCGCATCGGGTCGCTCGACTCGACCTCGCCGCTCAGCACCCCCGTTGCGGCTGGCCGCCTGTCGATCGAGGCAGCAGAGGCAATCCGCGCCGGGCTCGGCGAGCCGTCGGCGGCGGTGCCGCCGGCCGCGATCTTCGCGGCAACCTCCTCGTTGCTCGAGTTGTCTGCAACCCTCACCGTGGAGCAGCTCAGCGCCCGCTCCCGTGCCCTGCGCGACGAGCTCGACGCGGCAGCACTGCCTCTCCGTGAACACGAGCTGCGCGAGCGCAGGTACCTCCGGCTCTCACCCCTCGCCGATGGCATGGTGCGCCTCTCCGGCCTCCTCGACCCCGAGTCCGCGGCCCTGGTAGGCGACTCGCTCGACGCAATTACCTCGCCGCGTCGCGGTGGGCCGCGCTTCGTCGATGCGCGCGCACGCCAGCAGTCGACGAACCTCGAGGTCGACTCGCGCAGCCTCGACCAGCTCATGGTCGACGCACTCGTCGACATCGTGCGGGTGGCGGCGTCTGCCGACGCCGGCCGTGTCTTCGGCCAGCGTCGTCCGTCGGTGCGGGTGCTCGTGGCGGAGCGCGACCTTCGCCACGGCGAAGGCCCCGCCCGGCTCGAGGCGACGGGTTCCACACCCGGGGGAGCGACGGTTTCTCTTGCGACGGCGGCTCGCCTCGCGTGTGATGGCGGCATCCAGCCGGTCGTCGTCGGCGACGCGGGCCAGGCGCTCCGCCTTGGCCGCACGCAGCGCCTGTTCAGCGCGCAGCAGCGACTCGCGCTCGCCGCGAGAGACGGTGGATGCCGCTTCCCCGGCTGCGATCGCCCGCCATCCTTCACCGAGGCGCACCACATCACGCCGTGGTCCCGCGGCGGCCGCACCGACGTCGACGACGGAATCCTGCTGTGTCGACATCACCACCTGCTGGTGCACAACAACGGGTGGCACATAGAGCGGCGCGGGGTCGAGTTCACCCTGCTGCCACCGTCCGCAGTGAATGGCGAGCGCCGGATGCCGATGGCACCACCAAGCGAGATCTGGAGCCGTGCGCAGCGCGCGGGGTGACCCCGGCGCGGGTCGCCCAGTCATGACGCCACTCCGAACGACACGGTGCCATCACCGCACCCCCGGCGGGGCCGATCAGTGTGCGAGCCGCGTACAACGCCCGTGGCGCGAGGCGTGAGGTGCCGGGTGCGAGGTGCGAGGTGCGAGGTGTGAGGTGCGAGGTGCGAGGTGCGAAATGCGGGGCGCGAAATGCGGGGCGCGAGGTGGTGACGCGGGGTGCCGGGTGCGAGGCGCGTTGCGGCTGGCGGGTGGTCAGGCGCCCTCCCCAACCCGAATGGAGAGGGCGCCCTTACCGAGCACTAGAAGAGCGCAGAATGCGCAATGTATTCCAGTGCTGGTGCAGGCCGCCCGATTTACCCGAATCGGGGGGCCCAGCTCATGGGAGAACTCTCATCGCAGAGCCGTTCTTACTGTGTGCCACTAGAGGGCAACTCGCACGAGCTTACAGAGCGGTCAGGGCACAGTCAAAGCAGCCCGCCAGCCCAGCCACCCCCAGCCCAGCCAGCCCAGCCCAGCCCAGCCAGCTAGCCCAGCTAGCCCAGCCCAGCCACCCCTGCCATCCAGCCCGGCAACCCCGCCCGCCGAGCCGCACGTCGCGCGGTCGCCAGTCGAATACCCTCGAAGCATGGCCAGCCAGGTGAACCCGCCGCGCGGGATGCGCGACTTCGTGCCCGCAGAGAAGGCGCAGCGCGAGCGCGTGCTCGGAGTGATCCGGCAGACCTACCGTGCGCACGGTTTCGACGAGATCGAGACGCCCGTGATGGAGGATTCCAGCCGGCTCAACGCCGGACTCGGTGGCGACAACGAGAAGCTCGCGTTCGGCGTGCTGAAGCGCGGGCTCGACAAGGCCGACTTCGAGAAGGCCGAGACCGCCCTCGACCTCGTCGACCTCGGGCTGCGCTTCGACCTCACCGTTCCTCTCGCACGCTTCTACGCCACCCACCGCAGTGAGCTGCCGACCGTGTTCAAGTCCATCCAGATCGCCCCGGTCTGGCGGGCCGAGCGCCCGCAGAAGGGCCGATACCGCCAGTTCGTGCAGTGCGACATCGACATCATCGGCGAAGCGGGCACCATCGCTGAGGCAGAGCTCGTCGCCGCCACCGCAGACACGCTGAACACGCTCGGTCTCACCGGCTGGAGCATCCGGGTCAACGACCGCCGTCTGCTGTTCGGCATGCTCGAGGCCCTCGGCTTCGAGCAGAGCACCCACGACACCGTGCTGATTACCCTCGACAAGCTCGACAAGATCGGACAGGACGGCGTGGTCGCCGAACTGCGCGAGCGAGGCTTCGACGCCGACGCGCTCGAGCAGTTCTTCCGCCGGCCGATGACCATGGAGTACCTGCCGTACGGCGAGGCCGCGATCCGCAAGCTCCTGCCGGAGGGAGCAGACGATGTCGCTGTCGCCGAGCTCGCCGGGCTCGCCAGCGACGGCATCCCGATCGTCTTCGACCCGTTCCTCGTGCGCGGCATGGGCTACTACACGGGTGCGATCTTCGAGGTCGCGCACGAGCAGCTCGGCTACTCCCTTGGGGGCGGAGGGCGGTACGACGGCATGATCGGCCGGTTCCTCGGCACCGACGTGCCGGCGGTTGGCTTCTCGCTCGGGTTCGAGCGCATCGTCGATCTCGTCGAGCTCGAGCCAGAGGCCAGCGGCGACAGCGTCGCGCTCGTCTACGACGACGGCGTCGAGGCGAACACTCTCATCCAGCTCAAGCAGCAGCTCGTCGCGCAGGGCAAGCGGGTGCGACTGGAGCGGCAGATTCGCAATCAGAAGGTGCTGCTGGAACAGCTGGCGGCATCCGGGTTCACATCCCGTGCCGTCGTGACGACCGCGACGCGAACAGTGGATGACCTCGAGTTTCACCCGCTCTCTGGTGCGTAGCCACGCGGGTAGGATTCCTAGCGGACTTTATACAACAAGAAGGAGTACCACCCGTGGCTGAAATCGAGGCAGTAGGCGCTCGCGAGATTCTCGACTCCCGGGGCAACCCGACCGTGGAGGTCGAGGTGTTGCTCGAGGATGGCACCGTCTCCCGTGCCGCCGTGCCGTCTGGCGCATCGACCGGAGCATTCGAGGCATACGAGCTGCGGGATGGCGACAAGGGCCGCTACCTCGGCAAGGGCGTGCAGAAGGCCGTCGACGCCGTGCTCGACGTGCTCGGCCCGGCCATCGAGGGCTTCGAGGCCTCCGACCAGCGCCTCATCGACCAGACGCTCATCGAGCTCGACGGCACCGACAACAAGAAGAAGCTCGGCGCCAACGCCATCCTCGGTGTGAGCCTCGCGGTCGCCAAGGCCGCCGCTGACTCCGCCGACCTTCCGCTGTACCGCTACCTCGGCGGACCCAACGCCCACGTGCTGCCGGTGCCGATGCTCAACGTCATCAACGGTGGGTCGCACGCCGACTCCAACGTCGACATCCAGGAGTTCATGATCCTGCCGATCGGTGCAGACACCTTCGGCGAGGGCCTGCGCTGGGGCGTCGAGACCTACCACGCCCTCAAGGCGATCCTGCACGGCAAGGGCCTCAGCACCGGCCTCGGCGACGAGGGCGGATTCGCTCCGAACCTCGACTCGAACCGCGCCGCGCTCGACCTGCTGCTCGAGGCGATCACCAAGGCCGGCTTCACCCCGGGCAAGGACATCGCGCTCGGCCTCGACGTCGCGGCATCCGAGTTCTTCACCGACGGCGTCTACACCTTCGAGGGTGCGTCGAAGTCGGCGAGCGAGATGACGGCCTACTACGCCGACCTCGTCGCCAACTACCCGCTCGTCACCATCGAGGACCCGCTCAACGAGGACGACTGGGAGGGCTGGACCACCATCACGAACGAGCTCGGCACCAAGACCCAGCTCGTCGGCGACGACCTCTTCGTCACCAACCCAGAGCGCCTCGCCAAGGGCATCAGCCTCGGCACGGCCAACTCGATCCTCGTCAAGGTCAACCAGATCGGATCCCTGACCGAGACCCTCGACGCCGTCAGCCTCGCACAGCGCAGCGGCTACACCGCGGTCATGTCGCACCGCTCCGGTGAGACAGAGGACACGACGATCGCCGACCTCGCGGTCGCGCTCAACACCGGCCAGATCAAGACGGGCGCCCCGGCGCGCAGCGAGCGCGTTGCCAAGTACAACCAGCTGCTGCGCATCGAGGAGGAGCTCGGCGACCAGGCTGTGTACGCCGGCGCGAGCGCCTTCCCGCGTTTCAGCGCGTAGGTGATTCAGCTCAGCGACGCTCACTCGGGCGTCGCTGAGCTGTTTAACGAGAAGAACGACCTAGGGTTTCTGGCATGGCTGCGCGCATGAATCGTCCGGGGGGACCCCCGCGGCAGCAAGGCGCGCCCGCGAGCAGGAAGCCGGCACCCGGGTCGGGCAAGCCGGCGGCGGGCAATCCGGCAGCGGGCAGGCAGCCATCACCCAGGCAGACCCCCGGACAGCGCGAGAAGCGCTCCCGGCAGCCGCGTCCCGTGCGCCAGCGGGTCGCCGTCGCGATGCCGGAGGAGAGCGCTCCTGGGCACTGGCTGCGCAGCATCCGGCTCTCTGGGTTCACCTTCGTGATGCTCGCGATCCTCGTGCTGACCATCGTGGTGCTCGCACCGAGCCTGCGCACCGTCGTCGAGCAGCAGAACCAGCTCGCCGAGCTGCGCGCCTCCGTCGAGGAGCACAAGGATGCCGTCGAGGCCCTCGAAGACGACATCGCCCGCTGGGACGACCCCGCCTACATCGAGGCCCAGGCCCGTGACCGGCTCGTCTACGTCTTCCCCGGCGACTACACCTACCTTGTGATCGACGACACCGAGACGGTGACGACGGATGATGGCGCGCCCATCAGCGATGACATCCAGACCACCACGGTCGACTGGGTGCGATCGCTGCTCGCGAGCATCGTGACCGCAGGAACCACCACAGAGACCGCTGAAGAGATCGAAGCACCGGCACCGCAATGACACGACCACCGTTCGACCCACCCACCGAGGCCGACATCGCCGCAGTGAGCGCCCAGCTCGGGCGGCCCGCACGCAACGTGATCGGCATTGCGGCCCGCTGCGTGTGCGGCAAGCCGACCGTCGTCTCCACAGCGCCGCGGCTCGCAGACGGCACGCCGTTTCCGACGCTCTACTACCTGTCGCACCCCGCCGCGACGGCCGCCATCTCCACGCTCGAGGCCGACGGCGTCATGCCGACCCTCGCGGCCCTGCTCGTGGGCGACGTCGCGGATGCCTACCGTGCCGCGCACGAGCAGTACCTCGCCGACCGCGAGGGCATCGAGTTCGTCGAGGAGATCGCCGGCATCTCGGCGGGCGGCATGCCGACACGCGTGAAGTGCCTTCACGCGCTCGCCGGTCATGCCCTCGCTGCCGGGCCGGGTGTCAACCCGATCGGCGACATGGCTCTCGAGCTCTGCGGTTGGAGCCCGGAGCGGTGCGAGTGCGCGCTGGAGCTGTGACCGGTGCATAGCGGCGCCGCGGGCCGGTCCACGGCCGTTGCAGCCCCGACGACGCTGCGTCTCGTCGGGGTGCTTGCCGTGGTTGCATACCTGCTGACGCTGGGTGCGGCGCCCGCGCACGCCGACTCCATCCGCAATCGGGAGTACTGGCTCAGCGAGTACCGCATCAGCGAGGCGTGGGCCGTCACCAAGGGCGCCGGCGTCACCATCGCCGTCATCGACACCGGGGTCGACGGAACCCACCTCGACCTCGGCGGCGCGGTTGTCGGGGGCACCGACTTCTCCGGCCATGGCTCCGCCGACGGGCAGACGCCGGTCGGGTCGTCGAACGATCACGGCACGATGGTCGCGAGCCTCGCGGCTGGCCGTGGGCACGGCGATGGCGCAGGCATTCTCGGGGCGGCGCCAGAGGCATCCATCCTCGCCATCTCCATCGGGTTCGATGCGGCCGGCGACGACTCCGACGCCCAGATCGCCGATGCCGTGCGATGGGCTGCCGACAACGGCGCCGACGTGATCAACATGTCGCTCACCCGCAACACCCTCGACTGGCCAGAGAGCTGGGACGACGCCTTCCTCTACGCCATGGAGAAAGACGTCGTCATCATCGCCGCGGCGGGCAACCGCGGCAGCGGCACCACCGTCGTCGGTGCTCCGGCCACCATGCCCGGCGGGCTAACGGTCGCGGGGTTCGACCGCCGCGGCACCGCGAGCTTCGACGCGTCATCCCAGGGCATCACGATCGGCGTCGCGGCCCCGAGCGAGGAGCTCGTCGGCGCGACCCCTGGCGACGGCTACGTGCTGTGGGACGGCACGAGCGGTGCGTCTCCCATCGTCGCCGGCGTCGCCGCCCTCGTGCGAGCGGCCCACCCAGAGCTCAGCGCCACCGACGTCATCAACCGCATCGTGACCACTGCGCGCCCGGCAGGCTCGGCCGGGGTCGACCCCATCTACGGCTACGGACTACTGGATGCCGCTGCCGCGGTCACCGCGACCGTTCCCCACGTCACAGAGAACCCCATGGGCAGCCTCGCCGACTGGATCGTGCTCTACCGCCGTGCTGACGCGCCGCCGGTCTCCCCGCCCACCGCGGCGCAGATTCCCGCGCCGGAGTCCTCGCCGATCGCGCCCGACGCGGGGGTCAGCGGCCCCCTCCTTCCGACCGTCGCGCAGCTGCGGGATGTCGGCATCCCGCTGCTCGTTATCGTGGTCTTCTCCGGCACGTTCGTGCTGCTCGTGGTCGCGGCTGTGCGGCATTTCAGAGGGCTGCGCGCGACACGGTAGATTGGTCGCTGACTTGCCCAAACTAGGAGACTCCCACTCGTGCCCAAGATCCTGATCGTCGGCGGCGGCTACGCCGGTTTCTACACCGCATGGAAGCTCGAGAAGCAGCTTCGCCGCTCCGAGGCCACCGTCACCCTCGTCGACCCGCGCCCGTACATGACCTACCAGCCGTTCCTGCCAGAGATCGCTGCCGGCTCCATCGACCCGCGCCACGCGCTCGTCTCGCACCGCAAGCACCTCAAGAAGACCGAGGTGCTCACGGCCTCCGTCACGGGCATCAACCACGCGAGCAAGACGGCGACCATCACGCCGGAACTCGGTGAGCCCTTCGAGCTCGCCTACGACATCATCGTGGTCACCGCCGGCTCGGTCTCGCGCACCTTCCCGATCCCGGGTGTTGCCGACCAGGCCATCGGCATGAAGAACATCGAGGAGGCGATCGCAGTACGCGACCGCATCCTCACCAACTTCGACAAGGCGGCCCTGCTGCCCAAGGGCGACCCGCGTCGCGAGCGCCTGCTCACCTTCACCGTCGTCGGCGGCGGCTTCGCCGGCATCGAGGCCTTCGCCGAGATGCGCTCGTTCGCGAGCTACCTGGTGCGCCAGTACCCGGCCATCGACTTCGAAGACACCCACTTCCACCTCATCGAGGCGATGGGCCGCATCATGCCGGAGGTGTCGCTCAAGACGAGCCACTGGGTGCTCAAGAACC
>NZ_JBXMIS010000022.1:0-1706 GCF_057073975.1 Conyzicola sp.
ACCCGCCTGACGGTCGCCGTCGACTCGGCGACCGCGATCGAGCAGCTGGCGAGCACGGCGCGGGTGGTCGACCGCGAGATCGGCGTCTACATCGAGCAGGACCTCGGGATGCACCGCGTCGGTGTGGCGACACCGGAGGAGGTCGTGAAGCTCGCCCAGCTGGTCTGGCGCAGCCCGCCGCTCCGCTTCGCGGGAATCGCGTTCTATCCCGGGCACATCCGCGAGCCCCTCTCGAAGCAGGGGCCGGCGATCGAGCGGCTGAGCAGCGACGTCAGGCAGACGATCGACGCGCTCGAGCGCGAGGGGCTTCCCCCAGCGGTGGTGAGCGGCGGCTCGACGCCAGCGGCTTGGCGGATGCACGAGGTGGATGGCCTGACCGAGGTCCGTCCCGGCACCTACGTCTACAACGACCGGGTGACCGCCGCGATCGGCGCCTGCAGCTGGGACGACTGCGCGCTGACTGTCGCGGCGACGGTGATCAGCACCGCCGTCCCCGGCCAGGCCGTCGTCGACGCCGGCGCCAAGTCGTTAGGCAGGGAGCCGATGCGCGGCGCCGAGGGCGAGGGCTTCGGCGCGCTGCTCGACCGTCCCGAGCTCGTGGTGTCGCGGATGTCCGAGGAGCACGGGATCATCGAGCTCGGCGACAGCGACTGGAAGCCGAAGGTGGGGGACCGCGTGCGCATCGTGCCGAATCACGTCTGCATCGTGGTTCATCTCTTCGACGAGATCTACGGCGTGCGCGGCGATGTCGTCGAGACCAGCTGGCCGGTCGCGGCGCGAGGAAGAGGCTCGGCAGCGCCACCGCAGTAGGACGCGCTCGCAGGACACTGCGTTGACTGCGGCCCGGGGCGTTGACGGCTGTGCGCTGGGCCAGTGTCGTACAGCTTGGTCTGGGGAGGAAAAAGAGTACGAAGAGTAACAAGAGGCGGCCAACCTCCCGGCCACTACGGGTGCGGCCGAACTGATTGAGGGCAAGCGTGGCGAGATCATCTTCCCATGCTTGCCCCCCAGTTGTTCGGCTCGGGCCGTAGTGGCCCTGCACGAGGTAGTCTCTTCCGACTCTTTTGCCTCTTTTTCCTCCCTAGACAACGCTATGCGGCTCCAGCTCGTCGCACAGCCATCAACGCCCCGGGCCGCCGTTCAGCGCAGGATCTGCAGGCCGCCGGCACAACCGCCTAACGCTCCCGCGCCGCGGCCAGCAGCTCGCGGATCAGCGTCGCGACCGGCCCGGTGAAGTCGTTGTCGGTCCAGTACTCCTCGTGGGACAACGGATTCCATGAGCGGAGCGGGCTGCCGACGTTGATCTGGAGGTCGGCGCTGACGGCGTCGTGGTAGGTCGGGCTCAGGGGCCGCAGGGGGTAGCCGAGGACGTCGTCGGCGTCGAAGAAGTTGAGCCAGCGGGCGGCGGCGCGGAGTGGTGTGGTGAGGGTCGGGACGGGGAACCGGATCGCGACGATCTCGTCGAGGCAGAGGGTGAACAGCGGGATGTTCGAGCCGAAGGTGACGAGGCCGGCGAGGGTCTCCATGCGCTGGGTCGGCGTCGTGCCGGGGGTCGGGGCCTTCTGTTCGTCCCAGATGTAGTTCGAGACGATCGCGCTGCCTAACGAGTGGGCGAGGACGACGATCGGCTTGTCGCCGCCCATCTGGTCGCGGAGCGCGCCGAGGTGCTCGCGGATGCGCGCGTGGATGGTGCGATAGACATCCAT
>NZ_JBXMIS010000023.1:0-39649 GCF_057073975.1 Conyzicola sp.
GGCGGCATCCGGATCGCCGGGTCGTCGTGAAGGTGCGTGCGGCTGCGGGGGAGCAGCAGACGCACATGGAGCGATTCGGTTACGAGCAACTCATGGAGGACGACCTCGTCGACCCGCCGGCCAATCTGGTCGTCGAGGGAGGGCCGATGCACGAGCACCTCGCCCGGGCTGGCGGACTCGTCACGGTGAGCTCGACAGCCGCGATCGAGGCGGTCGCCTTCGGGGTTCCCGTGCTGGTGCTCGACGACTTCGGGGTTACTCCAGAGCTCATCAACGAGGTGTTCGAGGGCAGTGGACTCCTGGGCGGCCGCTCCGCCCTCCTCGCCGCCGACTTCCGTGTCGCCGAGCCCGACTGGCTCAGCGACAACTACTTCCACGGCGTAGAGGCAGACACCTGGCTGCAGGCGGTGCAGGAGAAGCTCGACCTGGCCGCGACAGGGATGCTGCCGGTTCGGCAGCGGGTGGCCCGCGGCAGCGGGGGCGTGCTTCGTCGCGCCTGGGACCGGCGCCGCGCCCTCGGCAGGCACGACCGCTCTGCACTCGGACTGCTCGCCCTCCTCGTCGGCACACCCGCGCGAGCCGTCGTGCTGGCCATCGGATCCCTCGCGGCGGTGACCGCGAACCGCAGCGACCAGCATCTAGCCTTGGATGATGCAGCTACCCCGCGCCAGAGCGCTCGCGAGCAGTCTCGACCTGCTGCCTGAGGCAGGATCGACGAACGACGTTCTGCGCGCGCGGGCGGCCGACCTGCCCGATCTTGCGGTCATCGTCACCGACAACCAGACAGCGGGCCGTGGTCGCCTCGGTCGCGAGTGGATCGCGCCCGCGGGGCGGTGCCTCGCGGTCAGCGTTCTGCTGCGACCGCGGCTTCCGGCGGGTGAGCCGCTCGAGCCCGCCAACTTCGGCTGGCTCCCGCTCCTCGCCGGTGTTGCGATGGCGAGGGCAATCCGTGCGCTCGTGCCCGGTCGCGTTGGGCTGAAATGGCCGAACGACGTCCAGGTCGACGGGCGCAAGGTGAGCGGGCTGCTGGCAGAGCTGCTCGTCACGGGCGACGCCGTCGTGCTGGGCGCGGGGGTCAACCTCTCGCTCACCGCGGAGGAGCTGCCGGTTCCGACCGCGACATCCCTTGCCCTCTGCGGTGCGCAGCTTGCGGGGGATGCGCTCGCCGACGCGGTGCTGAGCGGCTACCTCGAGTCGCTTCGCGAGCTGTACACCGACTTCGTCCGCCTCGGTGCCGACGTCGATGCCAGCGGCGCCCAGCGACTCGTGAGCGACTACTGCACGACCCTCGGGCAGGAGGTGCGCGTGCAGCTTCCCGGCGGCGACGACCTCGTCGGCATCGCGACGGAGATCGACCGGGCCGGCCGGCTGGTGGTGCGCCGGTCGACGGATGGCGCGGTTACGGCTGTCGCGGCGGGCGACGTGACGCATCTGCGGTATGAATGACCCATGTCGGCTGTGAATGACACTGGCCCGAGTGGGCAGGTGCCAGAGACGGTGGTCGCCCGGCTGCGACCGCACGTTCGTGCGCTCGTCTGGCCGACCCTCGCGCTCCTCGTCGCGGTGGTCGCGGGTGCATACTTCACCGGCCAGTTCGACGAGCTCTGGCTCAATCTCGCGATCGGACTGACGGCCGGCATCGTCGTGATCGTTGCATGGCTCGTTCCGCTGCTGGCGTGGCTCGGCCGCAACTACACGATCACCACGCGGCGCATCGTGCTGCGCAGCGGGTTTCTCGTTCGGGTGCGCCAGGAGCTACTGCACAGCCGTGGCTACGACGTGACGGTGCGCAAGGGTGCCATGCAGTCGCTGTTCGGCAGCGGCGACGTCATCATCAACAGCGGGCTCGAGCGGCCCGTCGTGCTGCACGACGTGCCAGACGCCGACCTCGTGCAGGAGGCACTGCACGACCTCATGGAGCGCAACGCGACGCAGGTGGCATCACGACGCCAGCGCGAGCAGTCCTCTGGCAACGACGAGACGACCATGTGGGGTCGGCGCTAGCCAGCAGGCTCTGTTTGTCGATCGACGGGAGCCGCGACATCCACCGCTCGCTCCTCGCGGTCGATGCGTGCCTTGAACACCCAGCCGCGGTAGAAGGTGAAGCGGAACGCCGTGCCGAGTGCGAGGCCGATGACGTTCGTCGCGATGTTGTCGGCAAGCACGGAGGTGAACCCGAGGAGGTAGTGCGAGACCCACAGGCAGCCGAGGCTGATGAGCATGCCACCGAGGCTGACCAGCAGGAACTCGATGCCCTCGCGCACCCAGTGCGACTTGCGCTCGCCGCGGAAGGTGAAGTGCCGGTTGCCGATCCAGTTGGCGAGGATGGCAATCGACGTCGAGACGACCTTGGCAATCACCGGGCCCTCGTGCAGCACGTCCGGGCTCAGCACCGTGAGCCGCAGCAGGTTGAAGACGCCGACGTCGATGACCAGGCCGACCAGCCCGACGAGCCCGAAGCGGGTCAGCTGGGTGAGGAGCGAGCGCATGCATCCACCTGGTCGATAATGGTTGTGTTGCGGGAAATTCTATCCGCAGCCCTCTGGCGTGCACCGTCGAGGGCCCGCGATCTCAGGAGCGCTCATGTCTCTCACCGTTGGTGTCGTCGGCGGCGGCCAGCTCGCCCGCATGATGGTCCCCGCCGCGGTCAACCTCGGCATCACCCTCCGCGTGCTCGCCGAAAACGAAGGAGAATCGGCGGATATCGCCGTCGACACGCTCGGTGACTACCGGAATCCCGAGGCAGTCCTTCAATTTGCGCGGGGCGTCGACGTCGTTACCTTCGACCACGAGCACGTGCCGCAGTCGGTGCTGGCGGCGCTCGAGGCCGAGGGAGTGCGCGTGCACCCGCGGCCCGCGGCCCTCCAGTACGCACAGGACAAGCTGCTCATGCGCGAGCGCCTCACCGAGCTCGGCGTTCCCGTGCCGGAGTGGGCGCGCATCTCGACCCCCGCCGACCTCGACGCGTTCCTCGCCGACAACGGCGGCCGCGCCGTGGTCAAGACCGCCCGCGGCGGCTACGACGGCAAGGGCGTGCGCGTCGTGCGATCCTCCGACGAGGTTGCCGACTGGCTCGAGGGCGTTGCCAACGGCGGCGACGACCTGCTCGCAGAGGAGCTCGTCGACTTCCGCCGAGAGCTCGCCCAGCTCGTCGCCCGGCGCCCGTCGGGCGAGCTTCGCCCGTGGCCAGTGGTCGAGAGCGTTCAGGTCGAGGGCGTCTGCGCAGAGGTCATCGCGCCGGCACCGTCGTCGTCAGGTCGCATCGCCGAGGTCGCCGCCGGCATCGCCACGACGATCGCAGAGGGACTCGACGTCACCGGCGTGCTCGCCGTCGAGCTGTTCGAGACGACCGATGAGCGACTCCTCGTGAACGAGCTCGCCATGCGCCCCCACAACACCGGCCACTGGTCGATGGACGGCGCCATCACCGGCCAGTTCGAGCAGCACCTCCGCGCGGTGCTCGACCTTCCGCTCGGCGCTCCGTACCCGATAGCGGAGTGGAGCGTGATGATCAACGTGCTCGGCGGACCGACCACGGGCACCCTGGCCGATCGGTACCCGGCCGCGTTCGCCGCGCATCCCGCCGCCAAGGTGCACAACTACGGCAAGAGTCCGCGCCCCGGCCGCAAGGTTGGGCACGTCACTGCCTTCGGCGACGACCTCGACGAGGTCATGTACACCGCGCGTGCCGCGGCGGCGATCTTCCAGGGCTGACCCGTACGATTGACGGCGTGCCAGAGACCAAGCCAACCGTTGCCGTCGTCATGGGCTCCGACTCGGACTGGACGGTCATGGCGGATGCCGCGGCGGCCCTCGACGAGTTCGGCATCCCGTACGAGGTCGAGGTCCTGTCTGCGCACCGCACGCCCGACGCCATGATCGCGTTCGGTCGCTCCGCCCGCGACCGCGGCATCCGGGTGATCATCGCGGGCGCCGGCGGAGCCGCGCACCTGCCCGGAATGATCGCGAGCGTCACCACCCTGCCCGTCGTCGGTGTTCCCGTTCCACTCGCGCGACTCGACGGCCTCGACTCGCTGCTCTCGATCGTGCAGATGCCAGCGGGCATCCCCGTTGCGACCGTGTCGATCGGCGGCGCACGCAATGCCGGGCTGCTCGCCGCCCGCATCCTGTCGACCTCCGATGAGTCGATTGCGGCGGCCCTCGCGCGGTTCGCCGACGCCCTTGAGGCGACCGTCGCGGAGAAGAACGCCAAGCTCAAGTCGTCGCTGGGGAAGTAGCCGCCGTGAGCTCGACGAGTCCTATCCGGCACCCCGACGCGCAGTCCCCGGCGATCATGGGCAGACGAGCGTGGTGGCTGGTGGCCCTCGGCATCCTCATCCCCGGCTCTGCGCAGCTTCTCGCCGGCAGCCGTCGCCTCGGCCGATTCGGCGTTGGCTCCACCTTCGTGCTGTGGGCGATCACGATTGTCGCGCTCGTGCTGTACACGGCCGTGAACACCGTCTTCCTTGCCATCGCGACCAACGTCATCGCCCTCACGGTCATCCAGGTGGGCTTCGCGTTCTACGCGGTGCTGTGGGTCATTCTGGCCATCAACACCATGCAGCTCGTGCGCTTTCCTGCGCTGGCACCCGCTGCGCGACTCGCTGTCGCCGTGCTTGCCACGAGCGCACTCGTGCTCACCGCCGGGGCCGCGGGCTACGGGGCCGTCGTTGCCGGATCCGCGCGCACCCTTCTCACCGACGTTTTCGGCGGTGGCAGCTACGCCGAGCCGATCGACGGCCGGTACACCGTCATGCTGCTCGGAGGCGACGCGGGCGCCGACCGTATCGGCCTTCGCCCCGACAGCATCTCCGTCGTCAGCATCGATGCCGAGACGGGGGCGTCGACCATCATCGGCATTCCGCGCAACCTGGAGAACAACGTCCCGCTCGTCGAGGGCTCCCCCCTGCTGGCGGCGTTCCCCGATGGCTACAACTGCGGCAACGACTGCCTCATCAGCTACCTCTACACCTACGGCTCAGAGCACCCAGAGCTCTACCCTGACGCGGTGGCCGCTGGCAGCGACCCCGGCGTCGAGGCGATGCGCGACGCGGTCGAGGGCGTGACCGGACTCACCATGCAGTACTACGTCCTGATCGACATGCAGGGCTTCAGCCAGCTCGTCGATTCGCTCGGCGGTGTCACGATCGACGTCAAGTCCAAGGTGCTCATCGGCATGAACGGTGTCGATCCGGTCGGCTCGATCCCCGCCGGCGTGCAGCAGATGGATGGCGCCACGGCCCTCTGGTACGCCAGATCGCGCTACAACGTCACCGACTACGACCGCATGAGCAGGCAGCGCGACGTGCAGGAGGCGATCCTCGCCCAGTTCGACCCAGCCAACGTGCTCACCAAGTTCCAGGCGGTCGCCAAGGCGGGCGCACAGGTCGTGAAGACCGACATTCCCCAGGACATGCTGCCGCGGTTCGTCGACCTTGCCACGAAGGCGAAGGCGCTGCCGGTCACCCGGCTGGAGCTTGTGCCACCGCTCGTGGCGACGGCCAACCCCGACATCCCCGCCATTCGGGCCCTCATTGCCGACGCGATTGCACAGTCGACAGCAGCGGCGAGCCCCGCTCCCGAGTAGTCCCACTAGACCGGACTAGAGGTCTGCGTGCAGCTGCCAGACCTTCTCTGCGGAGCTCTCCCACGTGTACAGCCTGGCGCGGTCGAACCCGGCGATGATGAGCGACTCGCGCAGTTCGGCATCGCCGAGAACCCGTGAGATCGCGTCGGAGAGACCGGCGGCGAAGTCATCGCCGTCGAGCGCGACGGCGAGCCCGGCGTGGCCTGCCACCTCGACGAGAGCCGGAGTGTCGGAGTGGATCACGGGCGTGCCGAAGTGGAAGGCCTCGAGCAGGGGAAGGCCGAAGCCCTCGAGCCTGCTCGGCAGCACGAGCGCTGTGGCGCGATCGAGCACGACGCACAACTCTGGGTCGGTCAAGCGGCCGAGTGTGCGCACGCGCCCCTCGGCGAGACCGGCCTCGCTGGCAGAGCGCTGGATCGCCTCGCTCGTGGCGGCATCCGTTCCGACAATAAGAAGCGGGATGTCGGCGGCACCGGGAATCGCGAGCGCGGCAAGCAGCTGGTCGAGTCCGCGTCGCGGCTCGAGCCCGCCGATGGCGACGAGGTACTCTGCCGGAAGCTCGAGGCGCTCCGCGCGCGACTCTGCATCGACAGGGGTCGCGAGGGTCGGGCTCACCGCTCCGCCGATCACTCGGATGCGGTCGCCGAAGTCGATGTGCTCTGCGAGCTGCTCCGCCACGGCATGGGTCGGCACGACCACAGCGTCGGCGTAGCGCTGGGCCCGCTTTGCCATGGCGATGTGCCACGCGGCACCTCTGGTATCGAGCGAGTCGGGGTGCACCCACGGGGTCACGTCGTGCACGGTGACAACGGTCTGCTGGCCCTCGGAGTGCAGGCGGTCGTGCTTGAAGAGCGGGGCGAGAAGGCTCGGCGCGTGCACCATGCCGCTGAGCCTGGTGAAGCCGCGCTGCCAGGCCGTCGCGAGTTCGCGGCGCGCGAGGGCGCTCTTGGCGAGCGTGATTCCGGGAAGCCGGTCGAGCAGGTCCTCGTACTCCGCCTCCGTCGACGCCGCGACGACCCCTTCGACGCGGGCACCGCGTGGTGCCGCTGTGATCAGGGCGCGCGTTAGGTCTTCTGTGTACCTCGAGAGCCCGCTCGGCACTGGCGCCAGAACGTCGTCGACGATCACACGAAGGGTGATCATGCGCTCGCCAGCGCTCCTGTGGCAAACGCCTCGCGCAGCGCCTCGCGCCAGTCGCGCATAGGGGGCAGGCCAGCCTCGATCCACGCGTCGTGACCGAGAACGGAGTTGGCCGGTCGCGGGGCCGGTCGCACGAACTGGGCGCTCGTCGTCGGCTTGACGTTCTCCGGGTCGAGCCCGCCGAACTCGAAGACCGCCTTGGCGAAGTCGAACCAGCTCGCGCTGCCGCTCGCCGTGCCGTGGTAGATGCCGAACGGCGCGTCGGAGTCGAGCAGCCGCACGATCTGGTGGGCGAGGTCGAGCGTCCACGTCGGCTGGCCGATCTGGTCGGTCACCACCTGCACCTCTGGGCGGCGGCTGCCGAGAGCGAGCATGGTCTTCGCGAAGTTCGGGCCGTGCTCTCCGTAGAGCCACGCGGTGCGCACGACGAATGCGCCGTCAGGATGCGCGTCGAGCACGCGGCGCTCTCCGTCGGCCTTGGTGCGGCCGTAGGCCGATCGAGGGGCCGTCTGCGCGTCCTCGTCGTACGGGCCGCTGTCGGCGCCGGAGAAGACGTAGTCGGTCGAGACCTGCACGATGATCGCGCCGTTCTCTGCCGCGACGCGCGCGAGATTGGATGCACCGACCGCGTTGACCATCGCCGCCTCTGCCTCGTGCTCCTCTGCGTCATCCACCTTCGTGTAGGCGGCCGCGTTGATGATCACATCGTGGCCGACCGCGGCGGTGCGCACGGCATCCACACTGGTGATGTCGAGCTGGGCGCGACTGAGCGAGGTCACCTCGCGACCGGCGAGTGCGACAGAGAGGTCGGTGCCGAGCATGCCGCTGCCGCCGACGATGAGGTAGCTGAGGTCAGTCATGAGCAGAGTCCGGTCATCAGGAGAGGGCTGCGCGCTCGGTGAGCGGCTCCCACCAGGCGCGGTTGTCGCGGTACCACTGCACGACGTCGGCGAGCCCCTGCTCGAACGGCACGAGGGGCTCGTAGCCGAGCTCTGCGCGGATCTTGGAGATGTCGACGGAGTACCGAAGGTCGTGGCCGAGGCGGTCCTGCACGCGGTCGACGTACGACCAGTCCTTGCCGGTCGCCGTGAGCAGAAGCTCGGTGAGCTCCTTGTTGGTCAGCTCGGTTCCACCGCCGATGTTGTAGATCTCGCCGGCACGACCGCCGACGAGAACCATCGCGATGCCGCGGGTGTGGTCGTCGACGTGCAGCCAGTCGCGGATGTTGTTGCCCTCGCCGTACAGCGGAACATGCTTGTCGTCGATGAGGTTGGTGACGAAGAGCGGGATGACCTTCTCAGGGAAGTGGTACGGGCCGTAGTTGTTGGAGCACCGTGTGATCGAGACGTTGAGCCCGTGGGTGCGGAAGTAGCTGCGCGCGAGCAGGTCACTGCCCGCCTTCGAGGCGGAGTACGGGGAGTTCGGCTCGAGCGGTCGCTGCTCGTCCCACGATCCCTCGGCGATCGAGCCGTACACCTCGTCGGTTGAGACGTGCACGAAGCGCTTGAGGTCGGCACGGAGCGCGGCATCGAGCAGCTTCTGGGTGCCGAGCACGTTCGACTCGACGAAGATGGATGCGTCACGCACCGAGCGGTCGACGTGCGACTCTGCCGCGAAGTGCACGACCGCGTCGACCGACGGCAGCAGGGTGTCGAGCAGCGCGGAGTCGCGGATGTCGCCGTGCACGAACGAGTAGCGCGGCGAGTCGGCCACGGGCGCGAGGTTCTCGAGGTTGCCGGAGTAGGTGAGCGCGTCGAGCACGACGACCTCAGCGCCCTCCAGCCCCGGGTAGGCGTCTTCGAGGGTGCGTCGAACGAAGTTCGAGCCGATGAAACCGGCACCGCCGGTTACGAGGATCTTCATGGTGCTCATCCTTGGGGGTGGAGTATATTGCCGCGTCGAGTCTAGCTAGTGCCCCAGTTTGCGGGTGACGAGGGCAGAGCGCACCGCGAGGCCGAGCCTCAGGGAGACCCGGATCGGCCAGAGCAGTGCGCCCCGGTACTTCTTGCCGAGGAATCGCTTCGCGCTCTCGTGGTGTACCCGCACCATCTGGGCCGAGTCGGAATTGGTCGAGTGGGCACCGGTGTGGATCGCCGTCGCCTCCGGATCGTAGACGTTGCGGTAGCCGGCCTTGCCGAGGCGGTAGCCGAGGTCGACATCCTCGAAGTACATGAAGAAGCCGTCGTCGAAGCCACCGAGCTCGGCGAAGGCGGAGCGACGAACGAGCACACACGCGCCGGAGAGCCAACCGGCGTCTCTCGCGGTGTTCTCGACCTCTGCCTCGCGGCGGTAGGCGCGGGTCCACGGGTTGCCTGCCCAGAGATTCACGAACAGTGCGTGGCCGACACCCGTGCGCAGGGATGGCACAGCTCGGGCAGACGGGTAGATCTCGCCGGTTGCGGTGAGGATGCCAGGGCCGACCGAGCCGATCGCCGGGTCCTGTTCTCCCGCGGCAACGAGCCGGTCGAGGGAGCCGGAGCCGAGCACGACGTCGGGGTTGCTCACGAGGATCCAGCGCACCGAGGCCGGCAGGGTGGCGACGGCCGCGTTGATGGCGCCGCCGTAGCCGAGGTTGGATCCGATGCCGAGGTAGGTCGCCCCGCGCGACGTGGCCTGCTCGCGAACCCGCTCGTCTGGCTGCGGCTTGTTGTCGACCACGATGACGGCCGGGGAGGCGCTGCTCGCCGGGCCGACAGAGTCAAGGAAGGAAGGAAGCACGTCGCCAGACCCGAAGCTCACGGTCACCACTGCCACGGCTGGCACAGCGGGGGTCGAGTCGGAGGGTCCCATAGGACGGCAATTCTAGTTGGATGTCGATACCGTGTACCGTGTGGCGCCGGACGACGAACTATCCACAGCGGGCCGCGAGTACGCCGAGAGGCTGAGGCGACTCGACAGCTCTGCCTGGCGGCGCGTGCTCAACGTGCAGGCGCCCTACCGTTGGAACATCCGCCGGCTCGACCTCGGCCGCACCCTCGACGTGGGCTGCGGGCTCGGTCGCAACCTTGCCCACCTCGGCGGCAACGG
The DNA here is from genome assembly GCF_057073975.1 of Conyzicola sp. NCBI lineage: Bacteria > Bacillati > Actinomycetota > Actinomycetes > Micrococcales > Microbacteriaceae > Conyzicola > Conyzicola sp. The sequence goes on from NZ_JBXMIS010000023.1 coordinate 9,755, forward strand.
CGTCGGTGTTGACCACAACGCGACCTCGATCGCGATCGCGCGCTCGCGCGGGCTCACGGCGTTCACCGGCGAGGAGTTCCACCGCAGCGAATACGCTGATCCGGCGAGTTTCGACTCGATCCTCTTCGCCCACGTTGCCGAGCACCTCTCGCTCGAGACCGGCCTCGGACTACTGCGGGAGTACCTGCCATTCCTGCGCCCGGGAGGCAAGGTGTGCTTCATCACCCCCCAGGAGCGCGGGTACCGCACCGATGCGACGCACATCCGATTCGTCGACTTCGATGGACTGCGGGAGATGGCGGATGCGCTCGGACTCCGCGAGACCCGTCGGTTCTCCTTCCCCTTCCCCCGCGCCGTCGGCCGAGTGTTCCCGTACAACGAGTTCGTCCTGCTCGCCGCGCAGCCGTCGCCCTGATCCAGGTCTCCCCGGCTAAACTGAGCTGTTCGGTTGCCCGATAGCCGAAGCCGTAGTCACGTAGGGGCGGGATGAATTACCTGAAAGAAGTGCTCGCGTCGCGCGAGCTCCTCGCCAACCTCACGCTGCGCGAGATCAGGGGCAAGTACAAGCGCACGATCTTCGGCCAGCTCTGGTCGCTCGCCAATCCGCTCGCGCTCATGCTCATCTACACCTTCGTGTTCGGCCTGATCTTCCGCATCCAGCCGGGCAAGGGCGATCCGAGCGGTCTCGATGTCTTCGCCCTCTGGCTGCTGTGCGGGCTCCTCCCGTGGACCTTCTTCTCCACCGTGCTCAATCTCGGTGTCGGCTCGCTCGTCGCGAACGCGGGTCTCATCCAGAAGGTCTACTTCACCCGCATCGTGCTGCCGCTCTCGCTCGTCGGCTCTGCCGTCTACAACTGGCTGTTCGAGATGGCCGTGCTCGTCGTCGCACTCACAATCGTCGGTGCGTTCGTGCTTCCCTGGCTTCCGCTCGTGCTGCTGATCATGGTGCTGCTCGCCGTCTTCGCCGCGGGAATCGCCCTCATGCTGTCGATCGCGAACGTCTACTTCCGCGACACGCAGTACTTCATCGGCATCTTCCTCCAGCTGTGGATGTACCTCAGCCCGATCATCTACCCGTACTCGATGGTTGCGACGGTGTCGAAGGATCTCGGCGGACTGTTCGGCACGCCGGTCACGCTCTCGGCGCTGTACGGTCTCAATCCCATGGTCCACTTCGTCGAGGTCTTCAGAAAACTCCTCTACGACAACCGCTGGCCCGAGCCGATCGAGTGGCTGATCTGCTCCGGCTGGGCCGTCGCGATGCTCGCGCTCGGCATGCTCGTATTCCGACGCAACGAGAAGAAGCTGGCGGAGGCGCTATGAGCGACATCGCGGTCAAGGTCGACAACGTCAGCAAGAGCTTCCGGCTCTACCACGAGAGAAACCAGACGATCAAGTCGGCGGTCATGCGGGGGCGCACCTCGGTGCACGACGACTTCTGGGCGCTGAAGGACGTCTCCTTCGATGTGCCTGTCGGTTCGACATTCGGCCTGATCGGCAGCAACGGGTCCGGCAAGTCAACGCTGCTCAAGTGCCTCGCCAACATCTACTTCCCCAATAAGGGCTCCATCACGCACAACGGCAAGATGGCAGCAATGCTCGAGGTCGGGTCCGGCTTCCACACCGAGCTCTCCGGTCGCGAGAACATCTTCCTCAACGGCTCGATCCTCGGTATGACCAAGAAGGAGATCACGCGCAAGTACGACGAGATCGTCGACTTCTCCGGCGTGGAGCAGTTCATCGACCAGCCGGTGAAGAACTACTCCTCCGGCATGTACGTGCGGCTCGGGTTCGCCATCGCGATCAACGTCGATCCAGAGATCCTCGTCGTCGACGAGGTGCTCGCGGTTGGCGACGCGGAGTTCCAGGAGAAGTGCTTCCAGAAGTTCCGCGACTTCCGGCGTGACGGCAAGACGGTCATCCTGGTCAGCCACTCGATGGCCGCCGTCAGCGAGATGTGCGACCACGCGGCATGGATCAACAAGGGAACCCTGATGGCGTCGGGCAAGGCGGAGCCGACGATCAAGGCCTACGCCGACAGCTACTCCACCGACCAGTAGACGCATGGCTCCGACCGTCTCTGTCGCACTCGGAACCCACAACGGGGCCGTCTACCTCGAACGCCAGCTCCGCAGCATCCTCGCCCAGAGTATCCTCCCGGTCGAGATCGTGCTGAGCGACGATGCCTCCACCGACGGCACCATCGAGCTGGCCGAGCGCATCGTGGTCGGCTCAACCGTGCGGCTGCGGGTCATCCGCAACGAGACGCCGCTCGGCGTCACCCGCAATTTCGAGCAGGCGATCCTCGCCTGCGAGTCCGAGTTCGTCGCGCTGTGCGACCAGGACGACGAGTGGATGCCCGATCGCCTCGAGCGGGCGCTCGGGGTATTCGAGGCACGCAAGCACCTCTCCCTCGTTCACGCGAATGCGACGCTCGTCGACGCTGTCGGCGACCCTCTCGGCGCCACGCTCTTCGACGCCCTCGGCATCGGCGGCGCCGAGGTCGCGACCATCCACGAGGGGCGCGGCTTCCCGCTGCTCATGAAGCGCAATCTGGTGACGGGGGCGGCCACCATGCTGCGGCGATCGCTCGCCGAGGCTGCCGCTCCCTTCCCCCCGGGATGGGTTCACGACGAGTGGCTGGCGATCGTCGCGGCAGCGTTCGACGCCATCGACGTCATCGAGGAGCCGGTCTTCGCCTACCGCCAGCACGGCGCGAACCAGATCGGGGTGACGGCGCTGTCGTTCACCGGCAAGCTCGGTCGCATGCTCGAGCCGGGTGCCGACCGCAACGACCGGCTGCTCGAGCGCGCGGAACAGCTCGAGTCGCGGCTCGCCGCTATGCCCGGAGTCTCGCCAGACCGTCGCGAGGCAGCGGTCGAGAAGAGGCGGCACGAGGCAGCGCGAAGCACCCTCCCGCACGCGCGCCTCCGTCGGGTCGTCCCGGTGCTGCGCGAGCTTCGCACCGGGCGGTACGGGCTGTTCGGCAGGGGGGTCGCCGACGGCGTCCGCGACCTGCTCCAGCCCCTGAAGCCCGCCGGGTAGTATCGAGTCCGTGCAAATCCGCGAACTGTCGATTCCTGACTCGTATGAGATCACTCCCATTCAGCGTGGCGACGACCGCGGCGTCTTCCTCGAGTGGTACCGGTTCGACGTGCTCGAGGGAGCGACGGGGCACCCGCTCAACCTCCGTCAGGCCAACACCTCTGTGTCGAAGCGCGGCGTTGTTCGCGGCATCCACTTCGCCGACCTGCCGCCCGGGCAGGCGAAGTACGTCACGGTGACGCACGGCGCCGTGATCGACTACGTCATCGACATCCGGGTCGGCTCGCCGACGTTCGGGCAGTGGGACTCGGTGCGGCTCGATACCGTCGACCGCCGGGCCATCTACATCGGCGAGGGGCTCGGCCACGCCTTCGTCGCCCTCACCGACGACGCAACCGTGAGCTATCTCGTCAGCGACACGTACAACGCGGCTGCGGAGCATGGCATCAACCCACTCGACCCCGACATCGCGCTCGTCTTCCCCGACGAGGCGGGCGAGCCCCTTCTCTCGCCCAAGGACACCGATGCTCCAGGCCTGCTCGAGGCCCGCGATAGCGGTCTTCTGCCGACCTGGGACGAGGCGCGGGCCTTCTACGCGTCGCTCAACGGAAAGTAGACAATGCGCGGAATCATCCTCGCCGGAGGCTCCGGCACGCGCCTGTGGCCGATCACTCGCGGCATCTCCAAGCAGCTCATGCCCATCTATGACAAGCCCATGATCTACTACCCCCTGTCGACGCTCATGATGGCGGGCATCAGCGAGATCCTCATCATCACGACGCCGGAGTACAACGAGCAGTTCCGAGCGCTCCTCGGTGACGGCAGCGATCTCGGCATCCGCCTCGAGTACGCCGTGCAGCCGTCGCCCGACGGCCTCGCGCAGGCATTCATCATCGGCGAGGAGTTCATCGGCGACGACTCTGTCGCCCTGGTGCTCGGCGACAACATCTTCCACGGTGCGGGACTCGGCTCCAACCTCCGCACCAACAACGAGGTGGATGGCGCCCTCATCTTCGCCTACCACGTGTCGAATCCACGCTCCTATGGTGTGGTCGAGTTCGACGAGCAGTTCAACGCGCTCTCCATCGAGGAGAAGCCAGCCGATCCGAAGAGCAACTACGCGGTTCCGGGCCTGTACTTCTACGACAACGACATCGTGGAGATCGCCAAGTCGATCACGCCGAGCGACCGAGGCGAGCTCGAGATCTCGACGGTCAACGAGGTGTACCTCCAGCGCGGCAAGCTGCGCGTGCAGGTTCTCGACCGCGGAACTGCGTGGCTCGACACCGGCACATTCGAGTCGATGATGCAGGCGTCGGAGTACGTGCGCGTCATCGAGGACCGCCAGGGATTCAAGATCGGCTGCATCGAGGAGATCGCCTGGCGCGCGGGCTGGATCGACTCGCAGCAGCTGCGCGTCCTCGCGACGCCGCTCGCCAAGAGCGGCTACGGGAAGTACCTCCTCAATCTGCTCGAGGCGGCCAAGTGACGTCGGCGGGGGAGACGTCTGCTGAGCTGATCCCGGTCGCCCACACCGCGTCCGACGAGAAGGTCGAGGCGAAGAAGCTCTCGATCGGCGAGGCGCTCGCCGGCAATGCCAACTCGCTCGGGCTGCTGCGACTTCTGCTCGCCTCCCTCGTCATCTTCGACCACTCGTTCCCGCTCGGCGGCAACGGGCACGAGCCCTTCTGGTCGGCCACCCGAGGACAGACCTCGCTCGGCGGCTTCGCTGTCGCCGGCTTCTTCGCCATCAGCGGCTACCTCATCGCCAAGAGCGGGATGTCGGGCGACGTCGTTCAGTTCATGTGGCGCCGCACGCTGCGCATCTTCCCCGCCTACTGGCTCGTGCTCCTCGTCACCGCCTTCCTCGTCGGTCCCGTGCTGTGGGTGCTCGACGGCCACGCCTTCGCGAACTACTTCACGTGGGGCGGCAACGGTCCGTTCACCTACTTCCTCGCCAACTGGAGCCTGGACATCGGCACCTACGGCATCTACGACCTGCTGACGGAGACGACGCCATACGGCCGATCAATCGACAGCAGCGCGTTCAACGGCTCGATCTGGACCCTGATCTACGAGTGGAAGAGCTACCTCATCATCGCCGCCCTTGTGGCGTTCGGCGTGCTCAAGAACGCGCGCATCCTCGTTCCGATCCTCGCCCTGTTCTTCCTCATCATGCAGGTTGCTGCCACGGTGAACTTCGGTGCCGTCGTCGCGATGTTCCCGTCGGTGGCGGACTCGTACATGATCTCGCTCGGCATGACATTCCTGTTCGGCTCGGTCATCGCGGTGTACTCGAAGCAGATTCCGTTCGACGACCGTCTTGGTATCTTCGCCGGGCTGCTGCTCGTGCTGTCGCTGCGCTACGGGGGGTTCTCGACGATCGGCACGGCAGCCGGAGCCTACTTCGTGCTGTATCTCGCCGCCCGGCTTCCTCGCCGGTTCCACTGGGTCGGCCGCAAGAACGACTACTCCTACGGCGTCTACATCTACGGCTTCCTCGTGCAGCAGGTGCTTGCCTACTTCGGCGTCTACAAGCTCGGCTACCTGCCGTTCGCCCTCATCGCCCTCGTCATCTCGCTCGGCTGCGCCTGGCTTAGCTGGCACCTCGTCGAGAAGCGGGCGATGTCCCTCAAGAACTGGGGGCCCGGATTGGGATTCCGCTACTGGCTCGACCGCGTTCTCGGCCGATTCTCCAAGCAGGCTCCCAGCCCGACGTCGTGAAGCTGGATACCGTAGTACCCGTGCAGATTGCAGAGAACGTTAATGACTGACTCCCCTGCGCGCGCCGAGCAGACGACGGCTCCGACTCTGAGCATTCAGTCGATCGTCTACGGCAACCCCGTCGACGACATCGTCCGATCGGTTCGCGCGACGATCAACTCCGCGGTACTCGCCAGCGCGGTGCTCGGACACTGGGAGGTGGCCATCGGCGACTGCTCGCCGAACCCACTCTTCGACAAGAAGACCTTGGCGCTCTTCGCGAAGGAGACCGCTGCTGCGGGCGGAACATTCCGCTATGAGTTCTTCGATGCGAATCTCGGTCACGGCGGAGGCCACAACCGCCTCGAGGTCGGAGGAGACTCCGAGCTCCTGTTCTTCCTCAACCCCGACGCGCTCGTCGGCCCAGACACGCTGCGCGAACTCGTAACGGCGATGGGCGATCAGACCGTCGGCGCCGGCGATGGCCGCCAGCTGCCCCTCGACCATCCGAAGTACTACGACCCCAATACCGGCAACGCCAGCTGGGCGTCCGGCGCATGCCTCATCACAAGACGCGCCGTCTACCGGGCCGAGGGCGGCTTCGACCACGAGGCGTTCTTCCTGTACGGCGACGACGTCGACTACTCATGGCGGGTTCGGCTGGCAGGTCTGCGCGTCATCCACGTGCCGGCCGCGCGCGTGTTCCATGACAAGAGGCTCGACGTTCGGGGCACGCTCCCTCCGTCGGCTGCCGAGCTGTACTACTCGGCGGAGTCAGCGCTGATGCTGGCCCACAAGTACTCGCGCGAGAAGATCGTCGAGACAATCAGCGGCGTGTTCCGCCGGGGAGCAGCTGGAGAGCCGGGCACCGCCGCGCTCGCCGAATACGAGGCCCGCCGCGCCGCGGGTACGCTCCCTAGGCCGCTGGATCCCCACCACCGCGTCGGCCAGTTCATCGAGGGCAACTACGCGAGGCACCGATCATGACTGACGAACCGACCACCCAGCTTCCCACTCTCTCCGCCGTGCTTCGCCAGGCTGTCGATCGACCGGGGGCCGACCCGGAGCTGGTCTCGAGGGTTGCAGCGGTCACCGACTACCTTGCCGCGGCATCCGACGATTCGTCTGCCCCGTTCCTTTCGGTGATCGTGCGTACGCAGGGGCTGAGGATCGAGCCGTTCAAGGACGTTCTGCTCTGCCTCCAGGCGCAGTCGTCGACCGACTTCGAGGTGCTCGTGATCGTGCACAACGCCGACCCCGAGCACGCTGCCCTTGTACGCGCGGCCGTCGCCGTGTACCCCGCTTCGTTCCGTTCGCGCATTCGCGTCATCGACGTCGAGGGCGGCGGCCGTTCCCGCCCGCTCAACGTTGGCCTCGAGCATGCCACCGGTCGCTACATCGCCTTCTACGACGACGACGACATCGTCTTCGCTCACTGGGTCGAGTCGTTCGCAACGGCTGCTCAGCGTTCGCCGGGGGTGCTGTTGCGGGCCGTCGTTGCCAACCAGCCGGTGGAACCAGAGGAGTGGGCGGGTGGAATCTCGGGCCTGCGATCGGCCGCGTGGCCGCGTCCGGAGTGGGATGACCGCTTCGATCTCATCGGCCACCTTGTGGTCAACAAGTCGCCGTTCATGAGCTGGGCGTTCCCCCGCACCTTGTTCGCCACCCTCGGCGTGCGCTTCGACGAGGAGCTCGTCGCCGCAGAGGACTGGGACGTGATCCTTCAGGGCTCGCTTCTGCTCGGTGTTGCCGATGTGCCGGCGCTCACCTCGATTTACCGTCGGTGGACGAACGCTGAGACCTCGTACACCGCACACTCCGGTGACGACTGGCGCGAGTCGGAGCAGCGGGTGATCGACCGGATCAACTCGATGGTGCTGACCCTGCCGCCAGGCAACTCCGTGCCGCTTCGCCAGCAGGTGCTGTTCGCAGAGGCACTGCATCACTACCGGTTCCTCTTCAAGGGCCACCAGCTGCGTCAACCGCTCCTCGGCGCGTGGAAGGCGGCCGCTCCGGGCATGCGCCTTGCCGTTCGGGTGCGCGACAAGGTGCGCAGGATGCGAGCCAAGTAGGCCGCACCGCCTCGTTCCACCCCCAGCCACTCGCGGCGCGCGAGTCGCGCTAAAAGCTGCTGTTACTGCTGCTCTCACGTATGGTTTAGATGATCACCGGGGGAGGAGATTGTGATGGCAACTGTGATGTCACGGCGTCGTCGCGTCGTCAGCGCGCTCGTCGCGTTCGCGCTCGCAGCTGCGGGACTCACCGCTTTCGCCCCGGCCGAGCGCGCGGAGGCCCTCTCGGGAAGCCAGTTCAACCCCGGTTACATCATCAGCGACCAGTACTTCTACGACGCCAACGCGATGTCCGTTGCTCAAATCCAGTCGTTCCTCGACGCGAAGATCGGGGCCTGCGCCAACAGCAACTGCCTCAACGTGCTCAACACTCAGTCGGTGCAGAAGGCAGCGCGCTACTCGCCGGGAGGCGTCCTCGTCTGCAAGGCCTACGACCTCGCGACGCCGACGGCGATCGAGTCGGCCGCGACCATCATCTTCAAGGTGCAGCAGGCCTGCAGCATCAGCGCCAAGGTCATCCTCGTCACGCTCCAGAAGGAGCAGGGGCTCGTCACCAAGAAGACGGTGACGGCTGGCGTGCTCGAGCGGGCCATGGGCTATGGCTGCCCCGACTCCGCTGGCGGTGCGTGCGCCTCGGAGTACTACGGGTTCTTCAACCAGGTCTACTGGGCCGCGTGGCAGCTCAAGCGGTATGGCACGTCGCCCGCGGTGGGCAGCTACCAGCCGGGCTGGGAGAACATCCAGTTCCACCCCGTGGTCGGCTGCGGCGCAACCGCTGTCTTCATCCAGAACAACGCCACGGCTGCGCTGTACAACTACACGCCGTACCAGCCGAACGGACCGGCCCTCAATAACCTCACGGGCACCGGCGACGCCTGCTCCGCTTACGGCAACCGCAACTTCTGGGTGTACTACAACAATTGGTTCGGCACCTCGACGCTGCCTCCGGGAACACCGGAGGGCAACCTCGCCTCGAGTACGCCGGTTGAAGGCGGCGTGAGAATCGACGGCTGGGCAGTCGACCCCGACGCTCCGACCTCAACGGTGGCCATCTCGATCCAGTTCGGCAACAACTGGTTCGTCGCCTACGCCGACAAGGAGGGGGAGGACCTCAGTTCGCGGTTCCCGGGCTCGGGCACCAAGCACACTTTCTCCGCCACGCTTCCCGCGGCGCCGGGCACGTATTCGATGTGTCTGTACCCGGTCAATGCCGGAGGGGCGGGCGCCAGCGGCACGATGGGCTGCTCTGTCGTTGTCGTGCCGCCGCCACCCCTACCGCTCGGCGCGATCGACACGGCGACCGTGTCCAACGGCGTCGTGAGCTTCAGCGGATGGCTGGTGCGCCCGAACGCACTGACATTGCCGGTTCCCGGCGCGATCAACGTCGGGTCGACCTGGCTCGGTGTCACTGCCAACCAACCGAGCACGGCCGCTCCCGCGGTGGTCGCCGGCGCTGGACCGAATCAGGGTTTCAGCGGCTCGTTCACCGCGTCGCCGGGGCTCACCACCTTCTGCCTCTGGGCGTCGCCGACCGGGCTCCCGGCAAAATCCATCGCCTGCAGGTCGATCCTCGTTCCGGAGGTCGCCAAGACCGTCGCAGTGATCGAGACGGCGACGACGACCGCGACCTCGATCACGATGACCGGATGGGCGGTATGGCCGGGTAGCACGTCGACCGCCGTGCCGATGGCCGTCAACATCGGCAGCAGCTGGCACGCCGTCGTGGCCGACAAGCCGAGTGCTGCTGCTCAGGTGGGTGTGCCCAACTCCGGCCCCAACCACGGGTTCACCTTCACTGTCCCCGCGTCACCGGGAACATATCCGGTCTGCCTGTGGACGTCCCAGCCGACGGCCGGCCCCGCCACGCAGGTGGGGTGCCGCACGGTCACCGTGGCCACTGCGGCCCCAACGGCACAGGGCGTCGTCGAGTCGATGACGGCCGGTCCGGGAAGCGTGTCTATCTCCGGGTGGGCGGTCTGGACGGACAAGCCGAGCACTTCCGTTCCCATGGCCGTGCAGATCGACTCCACCTGGTTCGCCCTTACGGCCGATCAGCCGAGCGCAACGGCGGAGGCCAACCTGCCGGGAGTCGGGCCGAACCACGGATTCGCCGGCACTTACTCTCTGAGCCCCGGCCCGCACCTTGTGTGCATCTGGGCCAGCCTGTCTGCCGGAGGGGCTAAGAGCCTGGAGTGCCGCACCATCACCCCGAGTGCCGCGATCGCAACGGTCGGCGAGGTGACGACCGTGTCGGCTGCGTCTGGCGGCATCCACGTCGACGGCTGGGCGGTCATGCCCGCCAGCCCGACGGCGACAGTCAACCTGGCCGCCAACGTCGGAGGGCTCTGGGTTCCGCTCGCCACTGGCAGAGCGAACGCCCTCGCCCCGACGCGCTTCTCAGGCGCTGGCCCGAACCAGGGCTTCAGCGGGCTGGTTCCGATCGCGCCCGGAGTGCACAGTGTCTGCCTATGGGCCGGCGGAGCAACGGGCGCCGTCAACATCGGATGCTCGACCGTCACCGTGAGCCCCTCACCCGTGATCGCCGTCGACTTCACCTCAGCGACCGCGACCACCGGGGGAATCGCCGTCACCGGCTGGGCCGCGTGGCCATCCAACCCGACCGTGCCGATCAACGTGGCCGCGAACATCGGCTCAACCTGGATCTCCCTTCCATCCAGTATCGCCAACCCTGCCACCGCAGACTTCGTCGCCGGTGCCGGCCAGAACCAGGGTTTCGCCGGCACGGTGCCGGCGTCCGCTGGAAGCCGGACGGTCTGCATCTGGGCGAGCCAGCCGACAGGCCCCGCCGTTCAGGTGGGGTGCAAGACGATCACTGTTGTCTGAGCCCAGACGATCGATGTCGTTCGGCAGCACTATTAAGCTAGGGCGGGCCCACCCACGGCCAGTGCCACTACCGATCACAGGACCGCTCCCATGACGCAAGCTGAAACCCCTGTGCCGTTCAATGCCCTTGGTCGCGGAACGGCGTTGATTCGCGGCGACCTCGACGTCGCGATTGACCGGGTGGTCTCCAGCGGGTGGTACGTGCTCGGGCCGGAGCACGATGCCTTTCAGCTCGAGCTAGCCGACTATCTCGGCGTCGGGCACGCCGTCGGAGTGGCGAACGGAACCGATGCTCTCCAGCTCGCTCTCGCGGCGCTCGGTGTCGGCCCGGGCGCCCGCGTGCTGACCGCGGCCAATGCGGGCGGGTACACATCCACGGCGGTTCGCGCGCTCATGGCGATTCCGGTCTACGCCGACGTCGACGACGCGACCCTGCTCCTCACTGTCGAAACCATCCGCGCAGCCGTCGAGACGATGGATTCCGCTCCGAGCGTCATCGTGGTGACGCACTTGTATGGGGCGGCGGCCGACATCCATTCGATCTGCGCATGGGCGCGTGATCGTGGCATCCGTGTCGTCGAGGACTGCGCGCAGTCGATCGGTGCCCGCGCTGGTTCTGTCATGGCGGGTTCGGTTGCCGACGCCGCGACGCTCAGCTTCTACCCCACCAAGAACCTCGGCGCGCTCGGCGATGGCGGAGCGGTGGTGACATCGGATGACGCCGTCGCGACGGCCGTGCGCGAGCTTCGACAGTACGGCTGGGCCTCGAAGTACCGGGCAGCACGCGAGGGCGGGCGCAACTCACGACTGGACGAGCTGCAGGCGGCGGTGCTGCGGGCCAAGCTTCCCCTGCTGGCCGGATGGAACGAGCGGAGGCGCGAGATCCATCGTCGCTACGAGTTCGCCGCCAGCAGCGGTGTGCGCTTCGTCAATACGGTCGGCGACCACTTCGTCGGGCACCTCGCAGTCGTGCAGGTGGAAGACAGGGATGCCGCTCGCGCGGTGTTCGACCGTCACGGCGTGACGACCGACGTTCACTACCCGATCCCCGACCATCTGCAGCCCGTGGCGGCCGGTGGACCCCCGCATACCCCGCTGCCCGTGACGGAGCGGGCGGCCAGCCGGGTGCTGTCGCTTCCGCTGTTCCCCGAGCTCACGGACGCGGAGATCAACCGCGTGTGCGCCGCGATTGCGGAGGTGTGACGTGGCTGCAGCCAGCCAAAAGGCCGTGATGTACTCGGTTGTGGTCCCCGTGTACAAGAACTATGACAGCCTCCCTTTGGTGATCGAGCGACTGGAGTGGCTGGCAGGCCAGCTTGACGGCGTGCTCGAGGCCGTCTTCGTCGTCGACGGCTCGCCAGATCGCTCTGCAGAGCTGCTGCGGAAGCTCCTCGCGGGGTCCAGCCTGCCGTCGCAGCTACTGTGCCATTCGCGCAACTTCGGCTCGTTTGCGGCCATCCGCTCCGGATTCCTCGCGGCGCGCGGCGAGTACATCGCCGCGATGGCTGCCGACCTGCAGGAACCGGTCGAGCTCATCCAGTCGTTCTTCGAGCGCCTCGCCACCGGGGAGTGGGATGTCGCGATCGGCACCCGCACCGCCCGCGAGGATCCGGGGCTCTCCAAGCTGGCCTCGCGAACGTACTGGTCGTTCTACCGCCGGTGGGTCCAGCCGGACATGCCGGTCGGGGGCGTGGACATCTTTGCCTGCAGCCGAAAGGTAGCGCGCAACTTCGAAGCACTCCCGGAGTCCAACTCGAGCCTCGTCGGCCTGCTCTTCTGGCTCGGCTTCCGCCGGGTCGAGGTGCCATACGCGCGGGCGGCCCGCGAGCACGGCACCAGCGGCTGGACGTCTCGCAAGAAGATCTCCTACCTGCTCGACAGCATCTTCTCTTTCTCGAGCCTGCCGATCTCTGTGATCCTCGCCGTCGGCCTCCTCGGCTCCATCGGAGCCCTCGTCGCGGCCTTCGTGGTGTTCCTGTCGTGGCTGTTCGGGTCGATCGCCGTGCCAGGGTACGCAGCGCTCATGCTCGTGCTGTTATTCGCGACCGGGAGCATCCTGTTCGCACTCGGCATCGTTGGTACGTATGTGTGGCGCACATTCGAGAACACCAAGGGTCGCCCGTCATCCATCGTGATGAGCCACGACTCGTTCTGACCGGCTGGTCTTCTGACGCTACTTCGCGCTGTCTCCGAAGTTGAGCAGCAGCGTGCCGTCCTCGACGGCGATCCACCCGTCGAGGGGGTACTCAGGCATGTCGTCGAACTCTCGGCGCGCCTTCTTCTCCTGTGACGCGGTCGCCTCGACGACCCGGATTCCGTGCGCGGCAAGAAACAGCCGTGTCCGCATCTCGTTGAGGTCGAAGAACGAGAGGCCGAAGGTCTCGTGCTGCTCGGTGAACACGCCGTCGGAGAAGTCGTGCAGGCCGTTGACGACGATGGGCAGCTCTGCGTACTGGTCGCCGTCGAGCAGGCGGTCCTTCTCCTGGCCGATCTGGAAGGCGAGCTGCAGGTCCATTGCATAGCTCGTCGCCGCCGTGGCGAACAGCCGGTTGGAGACAGTCGCGCTGCCGAGCACGGCGAGCACCGCGAGAGCCGCGACACCGGCGAGGAGCGGTCGACGCGCCACGACCGGAAGCCGCCACGAATAGGTCGACGCGATAACCCCGAGTGCGATGACGAGGATGGGAAGGTAGATCATCGATCGGAAGACGACTACGAACGCAAGGGCCTCGATCATGAAGGGCACCGCGAGGATGGCGAGGAGCGCAGCCGCGCGGATGATGCGCTCCGACCGCGTGCCCGGCGTGCGGATGACGGCGACGATGGCGGCGATGAGCAGCAGCCCGACCGCGATGGCGAGCCACGGCGAGGTGAGGCCGAAGCGGTCCGGCGAGAGCGTGAACGTTCCGATCACGTCGTCGAACGCTGATTGAAGGCGAGCGCGCGGCTCGCGCACGAAACCCGCGAGATCGAGGAACTGGCTTGTATACGTGCCGAGCGGGTTGCCAGAGATCACCGAGACCACCAGCCCGATCACCCGGGATGCGACGAGGGACAGTACTGTCGCCCCGACGAGGAGACCGGCCGCGCGGATGGTCGGCGTGAGAACCACGAGAACGAGGGCCACGATCGCCACGACGAGCAGGAAGGTGTCGTAGACGGCGATCGCGGCGGCCGCAGAGAGCACCGCGGCGATGCGCCAGCGCCAGCGCGATGAGGTGATGCCCTGCGCGAAGCCGAGAACCAGCACGTGGCCGATGCCGACAACCCAGGCGATGCTGCTGAAGGAAAAAGTAAATGCGAGCACGGGAAAGGTGCCGGCGACGGAGGCGACAGCCGCCGCCCGCCACGGCGACAGGCCGAAGAAGCGCCGGGAGAGCAACCACCAGGTTGCCCCGGCCAGACCGACGCCGAGAGCCGTCGACACGACGGGCGCAACGGGGTTGGGAATCAGCAGCGCGAGGCCGGCCATCGCCCACCGACCCTCGATAACGCTCCCCTCCGCTCTCTCAGCGCGGCTGAAGTAGGCGGTCGCCTCTTCGTCGATCGACAGATTGAATGAGAAGATCTCGAAGCCGTACGCCACGAGCAGCGCGGCGACGAACACCGCGAGTGGCGCGACCACGGCCATCGGAAAGGGCGAGATCTCAGGTGCGTCGGTGGGCCGCGCTGGCCGGGTTGCCTCGTTCATCGGCCCCAATCTATCCGAGAGTTGGCGCCGTCCGGGGCCGGGGATGTGAGGCAGAATTGGCGGGTGATCAGGAAGATGCTGGAGAACTCCGCGGTGAGGTTCCTCCTCGTCGGCGGCGTCAACACCCTCGTCACCTACGCGGTCTTCGTGATCCTCGGATTGGTGCTTCCCGCGTGGGTGGCCTTCACGATCGCCTTCGCCATCGGGCTCGTGATCGTCGCGCTCGGCTCATCGCGCATCGTGTTCCGCTCCCAGCTGCGCCTCGGCCGGATCGCGGCGTTCACCGCGTGGTACGTCATCGCCTATGCGATCGGCCAACTGGTCGTCGCCATGGTGTCGCCGCACGGTGTGCTCGAGCTCGTGCTCACCAGTGCGGTAATCGTCGCGGTGACGACGCCGCTCTCCTATCTTGTCGGGCGCTTCATCTTCGGCCGCCCCACAGAGTCCACCCTGCTGCCTGAGCGAGAATCGAACCAATGAGCGCATTCATCCACTCCCATGCCCTGTGCGAGTCCGACACCATCGGCGACCGCACCCGGGTGTGGGCCTTCGCGCACATTCTTCCCGGCGCCGTCATCGGGGAGGACTGCAACATCTGCGACGGCGTCTTCGTCGAGGGCGAGGCCCGCGTGGGCGACCGCGTCACCGTCAAGTGCGGGGTGCAGCTCTGGGATGGAGTGACCCTTGAGGACGACGTCTTCGTCGGGCCGAACGCTACATTCACGAACGACCTGTTCCCGCGAAGCAGGATGCACCCAGAGAGCTACGCGAAGACCGTGGTGCGCAAGGGGGCGTCGATCGGGGCGAATGCCACGATCCTGCCCGGCGTCACGATCGGTGCCGGGGCGATGGTAGGGGCGGGAAGCGTCGTCACTCGCGACGTGCCAGAGCACGCCATCGTCGTCGGCAACCCGGCGCGCATCACCGGGTACGCCAACACCAAGGCGCTTCCAGAGGTCGACGCAGTCGCGACGGTCGGCTCCGAGAGCGAGGGCATGGTGCGGGGAGTCGCGCTGCGCTCCCTGACGAGGGCGATCGACCTTCGCGGATCGCTTGTCGCCAGCGAGCTGGGATCTGACTTCCCGTTCGAGCCACGGCGCTTCTTCGTCGTCTACGACGTGCCGAGCATCGAGGCGCGGGGTGCTCATGCGCACCTCGAGTGCGCCCAGTTCCTTGTCTGCCTTTCTGGCTCCGTGCGCGCGATCGTCGACGACGGCGACAATCGCGAGGAGTACCTTCTCGACCGCCCAGACCGCGGGCTCTACGTTCCCCCGATGATCTGGGGCACCCAGTACCAGTACTCGAAAGACGCGGTTCTGCTGGTCTTCGCCTCGCACCACTACGACAACGACGACTACGTGCGCAGCTATGAGGTGTTCCGCGAACTCGCCGCAAAGAACCCCTCCGCGAGTTCCCTCTAAGATTGGTTGGGCTGCCGAGCGGTGGAGAGCGGGGAGAAAATGGCTGAGTCACGCGCTGGCACTGTCTCCGTCATCCTCGTCAACTTCCGTGGGGCCGACGACACCCTTGTCGCCGTTGAGGCGCTTCGCGCGTGCGACTGGCCGAGCGAGATGCTCGAGATCGTGGTCGTCGAGAACGGCTCAGGCGACGGCAGCCTCGCCCGCATCGCTGCAGGCGCACCCGACGTCGTTCTCGTCGAGTCGACGGAGAACCTCGGGTTCGCCGGCGGCTGCAACCTCGGAGTCTCGGCGAGCTCCGGCGAGTTCGTCGCCTTCCTCAACAGTGACGCCAAGCCGGATTCGAACTGGATCAGCGCAGCCGTCGAGACGTTTGGCGAGTCTGACGATATCGTCGCGGTCGCCAGCAAGGTGCTCGACTGGGATGGCGAGGTTGTCGACTACATCGACTCCGCCATGACCTGGTTCGGCAAGGGCTACAAGCCCTTCGTCACCGAGACGGCGGGCACCCTCGGCACCAAGGCGAAGGACGTTCTCTTCGGAACCGGCTCTGCCATGTTCGTGCGCCGCTCGGCCTACGAGGCGCTCGGCGGCTTCGACGAGCGCTTCTTCATGTTCTACGAAGACGTCGACCTCGGCTGGCGGATAAACCTGCGCGGATGGCGATTCCGCTACCAGCCGGAGTCGATCGCGTTCCACAAGCACCACGGTGCCGTCGACAAGTTCGCCTCCTTCCGCGAGCAGTACTTCCTCGAGCGCAACGCGCTCTTCACCATCTTCAAGAACTTCGAGCAGGGCACGCTCGACGAGGTCCTCCCGGCCGCACTCGCTCTGAGCATTCGCCGGGCAGTGTCGACCGCGGGCCTTGACTCCACATCGTTCGACTTCAGGAACGAGGCGATGGATGCCGAGGCGAGCGAGCCGATCGCGCGCACGGCGCTTGCCTCTGTCTATGCGATCGACCAGTTCGTCGAGCAGCTGCCAGGTCTCGCCGCGGCGCGCGCAGAGGTGCAGTCCACCCGCCGCGTATCAGACCGCGCCATCTGGTCGCTCTTCGGCCGCGTTGACGCTATCCCCGCCGACAACACCTCCTACAGCGCCGGCCACGAGGCGATCGTCGACACCTTCCGTGTGACGGAGCCAGCGGACCGCACCAGGGTGCTTGTCATCACCGGAGACCCCATCGGTGTCAAGATGGCCGGGCCGGCTATCCGCGCCTGGCACATGGCCGAGGCTCTGAGCGCTCAGAACGATGTCACGCTCGTCACGCTCTCGAGCCTCGAGGAGGTCACTGCGCCGTTCGCCGTGCGCAGGGTGCGGGCAGGAGACAACCGCGCGTTCGAGCCGCTGGAGAAGTGGGCAGACGTCATCGTCTTCCAGGGTCACGCCATGGCCGCGTTCGACGCCCTCGCACACACCTCCAAGATCGTCGTCGCCGACATCTACGACCCGATGCACCTCGAGCAGCTGGAGCAGGGGAGAGAGCTGCCTGCCGCCACGTGGGACAAGCAGGTCGGGGATGCGACCCGCGTTCTCAACGAGCAGTTGGCCAAGGCCGACTTCTTCCTCTGCGCCTCCGACCGCCAGCGCATGTTCTACCTCGGGCAGCTTGCTGCTCTCGGCCGCATCAACCCGGCCAACTACCAGGGCGACCCCGATCTGTCGCGGCTGATCGCCGTCGCGCCGTTCGGGCTCGACGAGGTGGCTCCGGTGCACGAGCGGCCAGTACTCAAGGGCGTCCTGCCAGGAATCGGGGAGTCCGACAAGCTGCTGCTGTGGGGCGGCGGGCTCTACAACTGGTTCGACCCGGAGACCCTGATCCGCGCGGTCGCCGAGGTGTCGACGCGTCGCGACGGGGTTCGCCTGTTCTTCCAAGGAACCAAGCACCCGCATCCTGGCGTTCCGGAGATGGCGATCGTCAGCGAGTCCCGTGCGCTCGCGGCCGAGCTGGGGGCACTCGATACCACGGTGTTCTTCAACTCCTCGTGGGTCGACTACGCCGACCGCCAGAACTACCTGACCGAGGCGGACGCGGGGGTGAGCACGCATTTCGACCATGTTGAGACGACCTTCTCGTTCCGCACCCGCATCCTCGACTACCTCTGGGCCGGGTTGCCCATGGTCGTCACCGATGGAGACAGCTTCGCCGAACTCGTGCGCTCGGAGAACCTTGGAATCGTCGTTCCGGAGCGCGACGTGGCCGCGCTCGCCGCAGCCCTGGAGAGCATTCTCTTCGACGAGGCGGTTGTCGCAGAAGCGAAGGCGAACATCGCACGAGTGCGGGAGCGATTCCTGTGGTCGACGACGCTCGCGCCGCTCGTGGAGTTCGCGGCGCACCCGCGGCATGCGCCGGATTTCGTCGAGGGGCGAATGGCCGCCGGTGAGCTCCCTACCGATCGCGGACCGCGTCGACGCAAGCCCTACGGGTTCCTTCACAACGTCGCCCTCGCTCGTCACTACCTGCAGAACGGCGGACCACGAGTGGTGCTGCGCAAGGTCGCCAATCGACTGAAGAACCGCTGAATGGCTCGCCGACTCGACGGATTCCTGCTCATCGCACTGGCCACTGCCGTGGCCGGGGTGCTCGGCTACCTCGTCACCTGGTTCGTCTACCGGCAGATCGGGCCCGGCGCCTACTCGCTGTTCGCCGTCTACTGGGCGACCCTGTACCTGCTCGTGGGTGGACTATCGGGCATCCAGCAGGAGATGACGAGGGCAACCCGTTTCAGCGAGCCGGGCAGGACCGAGCCGAGGGGGTGGGGATCTGCGCGCAGGTTCGCGCTGATCGCGGCATCGCTCGTGCTCGTCGTCGTGATCGCGACGGCTCCCGCCTGGGCGCCGGTCGTCTTCCCCGCCACCGGCGCAGCGCTCGTGCTTCCGCTTGCTGTCGGCGCGGCGGCCAACGTTCTGGTGGTGTCCCTCGCCGGAACGCTCTACGGCCTGAAGATCTGGCGCCCTCTCGGGGTGCTCATCGCGCTCGACGGCGTTCTGCGACTGAGCTCGCTCGCGATCGCCCTGCAGTTCACGCACGACCTCGTCGTGCTCGCGTGGCTGGTGTCGCTCCCCTTCCCCGCTGTGGTCATCGTGGTGTGGCTCATCGCCCGCAGGCGCATCATCGGCCGGAGCTTCCTCGACGTCGGCTACCGGGCGCTGACCTGGAACGTCGCGCGAACGGTGCTCGCATCCATCTCGACGGCCGTGCTCGTCAGTGGGTTCCCGCTCCTGCTCGGCATCGCGGGCCAGGGGCAGAGCCCCGCGCTGGTCGGCGAGGTGATCTTCACCATCACCCTCATCCGGGCACCGCTCATCATCACCGTCATGTCGTTCCAGAGCTTCTTCGTCGTGCGGTTCCGTGACCATCCCGAGGCGCGGCTTCGCACGCTCGTCGGACTGCTCGGCATCATCGGCACCGGCGCGGTGGTTCTCGGTGGCCTCGGCTGGCTGTTCGGCGTGCCGGTGCTCCAGGTCGTCTCTGGAACACCGTCGTCGCTCGACGGCGGACTCATTGCCCTGCTCGTCGGCTCGTCGGCTCTTGTCGCTGCACTGTGCGTGACGGCGCCCGCGCTGCTCGCGCGCGGCGAGCACGTCGGGTACTCGGCGGGCTGGGTCGCCGCGGCGGTGGCCACAGCAATCGCCATGGCGCTGCCCATAGAATTCCTTCCGCGCGTCGAACTGGCCGTACTCGTCGGCCCGGTTGTCGGCCTCGTTGTTCACGGTGCGTGGCTGATCGCCACACGAAACCGCCCCATTCGTCTGGAGTTCTCCTAGTGCGTATCCCTCTCAGCAAGCGGGCGCTTATCGCGTCCGCCGGCGCGACTGTCGTGCTGCTCCTCGCCGGGGTCGGCGCAATGGCCGGTCTTCCCGCCTGGTCCCTGATCGGCATCTCGTCGGTGCCATGGGTGATCGCGCTCGCCCATCGGTTCGGCGCGACGCTCACCACCGTCGGTGTGGGGCTCACTGCCACTCTCGCCTTCTTCCTCTCGCTCTTCGGCACTGCGGCTACCGGCCTCCCCCTGCTCGGCACGGTCGTCGTGGTATCGACGCTTGCCGGCATCGGCGGGGTGGCGATGTGCGTGCGCGAGCGCGACCGCATCCGCCTGCCGTCCCGGCTCGCTCTCGCCGTGTGGGTGCCGTCGACGCTCGGAGGCCTCGTCTGGATAGCTACCATGATCGCCAGCCGGTTCGTTGCCTCCGCCACTGAGCTGTCATGGGTCATGCTCGGCGACTCGGCGAACAACCTCCTCTTCGGCAGGGAGCTCGTGCAGCGCAACGGCATCGGCGTCGACATAACGCAGAACCCCGTTCCGCTTCCTGCATCCTTCATCGGTATCGCGCTCGACTCCGGGCGGGCTGGCGTCGCGGCCGATTCGCTGTCGAGACACGACATCGTCGCGTTCGCCACGGTCTGGAGCGCGCTCATCGTGCTCACCTGCGTCATGTGCGGAGCGGTGGCGTCGACCATCGCCCGCTCAGCCGGAGGGCGGCCGCTGCTGGTCGGCGTCGTCGCCGCTGGCGCCTCACTCGTTCCGTTGAGCTGGTTCATCTCCGGCTACGCGCTCGAGTACGGGTTCTTCAATACCCACGTCTCCCTGCCGATCCTGTTCGCCGCCTTCCTCGCCTATCTCGCCCACCGGGAGCACCCCGCGCTGTCGCTGTCGGTGCTCCTGGTCGCCGCGACGCTCGTGCTCGCCGTCTGGAGCCCGCTCGTGGTCATCGTCGCCGGGCTCGGTATCGTCGTGGTCGTCAGGCGGTTCCGGAGTCTTCTCGCGACCCGCGGGCTGGCCCTCATCGGGCTCGTCGTCGCCCTGGGTCAGCTCCTCGCCTACGGGCTCCTGCTGGTGCTGCCGAGCCTTCTGAAGATCTCATCCGCATTCGCTGCGGCCGGCGCGGTCTACAACTTCCACAAGACGATGTTCGCCGTCGTCGCGCTCGCCCTCATCGGCGCCGCGACGGTCGCGTTCCGCCGCCAGCTGCGTGACCACGTGCTGATCGGTGCTCTCGTCGTCGTTGCGGCCTCGGCTCTTGGGCTGGGGGCCCTGCTGTTCGCTGTGCGGGACACCCCGAACCCGTGGTCGTACTACCCGATGAAGTTCGCCTGGCTGGTCACGGTCTACGCGATCGTGCTGATCATCGGGTATGCCAGCGGCGCCGTCGCCAGGGTCACCCGTCCCGCGTGGATTCGCGGGGTCGGGCTGGCCGTCGTAGCCGCCCTCATCCTCGGCTTCCTCGCGTTCGCACCGGGCAACCGCTCGACCGACGGAGTCAACGATGCGGTTTCCTCTGTGCTCGAGGGACGGTTCATCAGGCCAGGCGACGTGGTGGCCGAGCAGATCTTCGAGAAGGCGACGCCGGAGCAGGCGACGGTGCTCTGGCAGTCAGGCAATCCCGACGAGAGCACCATCAACTTCTGGGTTTGGTCGCTCTGGGCCGACTCTGTCACCGGCAACACCCCGCTTCGAGTTGCGGCCTACGGCCTGTACGACCATGACGATCCGGCGGAGCTCTGCGCGATCATGGGCTACATGGATGGCGACGTCATCGTCGAGACCGCCGATGACACGGTCGAGGAGTACGTGGACGCCAACTGCCCAGAGCTCAATGCGACGGTAGTCGAACCGCGATAAGCGACTGGGCGGCCAGGGCTCGACGCACCACCACGACGAGCAGCAGGGTGCCCACTACGACGATGGCGGTCATCACGAGGATCCAGAGTGCGATTCCGCCAGGGGGCTGCCAGCTCGGCGTGAGCAGCTCCAGCCAGTTGTCTTCAAGGCCGACCGCGTAGCGCCGGATCGCCGTCGCGAAGGAGTAGGCGTGGGCAACGGCAACGAGCACTGTCGCCGAGATCAGCAGGCGGTTTGACACAGAGGCGGAGAGCGCGATCCTGTCGCTCAGCAGTATTCCCGCCGCAGCCATCACGCAGACGAAGACGGGCAGGATGTAGCGCCCCTGCCAGACGACGCCCCCCTCGGTGATGAAGAGGCCGGCAACGACGGGAGGGATCAGCAGGAACGCGGTGAAGAGGATCCCGACGACGACGAGCGGGCGCCCGCGAAGCGCGAGGAGGGAGATCAGCACGAGCCCGCCAGACAGCAGAGACCACACGAAGAACGTGTACTCCGGCGAGGGGGTGTCGAGCCAGCCGAACGTTCCCACCATGCCGAGCGCGTACTGGAAGGTGGCGAGCACCGTCCAGACGAAACCGCGGATTCCCGGCTCCCCGACTCCCGGTGCGATGGTGACCTCGCCGGGCAGCTGGGTCGAACCTCCAAGCGGATTCGTCGTCAGCATCCAGATGCCAGCGCCGAGCGCCCCGATGAAGGCGACGCCGGCGGCAACCTGCACGGAACGCGTCGAGAGCAGCTCGACGATGCGCGACCAAGAGATGAGAGCCAGCGGCACGAGGATGGCGATGGCGACCCAGAGGAGCGAGAGGCCGCGCATGTTGGCGGCCACCACCGCCGACGCAGCCAGGATGCCCGCATAGAGCCGGATGTCGGACCCCGGAGTGCTCCGCACTATCGCCAGCATCGAGACGAAGGTCGCGAGGGTCGCGACGACCTCCAGCGAGTTGGGGTTCACCGCTCCGCCGAGGAAGAAGACCATGGGGGTCAGCGCAGCGAGCAGGCCGACGACGGGGAGCGCCCCGCCGCGCAGGCTCGCAATGACACCTGCTGCTAGCCCGACGAACAGTGACACGAGAATGCCGCTGACGATGCGCATCGCGTAGAGCCCGGACTGGTCGTGAAAGGCGAGGCTCGTCCACCCGACGAGCGCATAGTAGAAGGGGTTGTAGAGGCCCGCGGTAGTTTCGGCGGACACCACGGCATCCTCATCGCCCGGCACCGGCGGGGCACAGTCCGCGGTCGTGTTCGGTTCGAAGGCGAAGCAGGTCTGAGCGGCGGAGAAGGCGACGTACTGCGGCGCTTGAACGACGCTGCCGCGCTCGCCGTAGGGCTCGACGAGCTGCCCCTGCCAGAGCGACGCCGCTCTGATGAAGTGGGCCGGCTCGTCAGGAGCCCCCGAGATGGGCGTGGCGAACGCCCACGCGGTGGTGAGGATGCTCGAGACGGCCCAGACGGCGGCGGCCACTCTCCAGACGATGCGCCCCGCCTCAGGCGCCACTGCCCGACTTCCGCTTGGTGCTGGAGGTGGTCGGCTGTGCGGGCGCGTCCGCCGGCCGCCGGTCGTCCATCTCCAGCAGCGCGATGCGCTCGGCGAGGGTGCGGGTCTTGCTCTCGAGCTGGGTCAGCTCCGAGCTGTGCTGGAGGCAGACGAGAAAGAGGGTGGCGATGCCGACAAAGAACACCAGGTTGATCGGGATCTCGACGCCGACGAGACCAGCGACCCAGGTGAGCGTGTTCGGGAAGATTCCGGCGACGAGGGCGAGCACACCGGCGATGATCCACCAGATGGCGTGACGCTCCCGCAGGTGACGTCGCCGCAGTAGCTCGATCACAACGATGAGAACCAGCGCCGCGGCGACGATGCCGAGGATATAGCTTGCGAGAGTCACTCGTTGCTCCTCACGTAGTAGCTGGATGCCGGGCGAGCGAACGCGAAGACGAGCGCGAGGCCGGCGCGACCAAGGTAGACGGCGGATCTCATCGGATTATGCGACGGCACTCCACCCGCCCGCACCCGCATGGACACGGGAACCTGTCGCACGACGAGGCCAGACCGAGATGCGATGACGAGGGCCTCGATCGTGTCGCCGAGGTACTCGGCGGGGTAGTGCGACGCGAACAGGGCGACGGCGCGGGGGCCGGATGCACGGAATCCGCTGGTCGTGTCGGTCAGGCGCGCGCCCGACGTGCGGCTGAGAACCGATGCGAGGGTCTTCATCGCCCACATGCGCGGACCACGCACGCGGTAGTCGCCCTCACCGGCGAAGCGCGCTCCGAGCACGAGGTCAGCCGACTCGAGTTCGGAGAGCAGGGCCGGAACACCGGCAGGATCGTGCTGGCCATCGGAATCGACCTGGACGACGTTGTCGAAGCCGTTCTCCAGCGCGTAGCGGAAGCCGACGCGCATGGCGCCGCCGACACCGAGGTTGAAGGGGAGGGAGGCGACCCGAGCTCCGGCCTGCGCCGCGACCTCGGCGGTGTGGTCGGTGGAACCGTCGTTGACGACGAGCACGGTGACCCCGGGAAGTGCCGCATGGACCTCGCGGATGACGGCCCCGACGGAGGCCTCCTCATTGAGCGCCGGCATCACGATGAGCGTACGCGCATACGAGGATTCCATGCCGTTCAGCCTACCAATCGGTCAAAGTGCGTGAAGCTCAGCGACGGCCCGCGACGTGCGCGAGGATCGCCCGGATGCCGTCACGGTCGCGAGCACCGATCGCCGCCGGGAGCACAGACAGCGCGTTGAGCCGGGAGAGCGCATGCACACGTGCGATGCGGGCCGCGCGGGTCCAGCCCCGTCTCTGCGCGACTGCCGCCATCTCGAGGGAGATGTCGCGCTCCTCGACAAAGCGGCTGCCATCCACCGCGCTCGACGATGACGCGCTGGCGCTGTGTCGTCGATAGTCGAAGACGGGCCGGTCGTCGAGCACCATGGTGCCCCCGGCCATGACCAGGTCGAGCATGAGGGCAAGATCCAGCACGATCTCGAAGTCGTCTCTGAAGCCGACGGCCTGTGCTGCAGCCACGTTCCACGCGATCGATGGAAAGTACGCCCAGTTGCCCCGGAGTAGGCTCGCGGCGAGCTCCTCGTCTCGGAGCACGCGCGGCTGTGCTCCTC
Source organism: Conyzicola sp. (assembly GCF_057073975.1). NCBI lineage: Bacteria > Bacillati > Actinomycetota > Actinomycetes > Micrococcales > Microbacteriaceae > Conyzicola > Conyzicola sp. The sequence continues at coordinate 34,276 of NZ_JBXMIS010000023.1, forward strand.
GCGGGCGGTAGACAGCCTTGACCCGGTCGGCGAGAGATCTCGATGCCCGCCCGTTCTCGTCGATCGTCTCAACGCCCGGCTGAATGATGGCAGCCCCGGCAAAGCTGTCGGCGAGCTCCCGGATACGGGCGACGTATTGCGGCCGCATGATGTCGTCGCACCCGACGATCACCCCGTAGTCGGACGTCATCATCGCGAGGCTCTTGCGGAAGTTGCCGTTGACGCCGAGGTTCTCCTCGTTGCGGAGGTAGGTGATCCGCGGATCGCCGATTGCCTGCACCCACTCGCCGGGCGCGCTGTCGGGGTAGACATCGTCGATCACGGTGAGTCGCCAGTTCGGATCGGTCTGGGCGAGCACGCTCTCGACGGCCGCCTCGAAGTGGTCGACTCGCCCGTAGAACGGCATGACGATGTCGAGCGGGCGAGGATCGGTCACAGCGGCTCCTGTTCGAGCGGGGTGCGGAAGGCCGTGCGCCAGCTGAGTCTCTGCGAAGCGAGCACGCAGCAGATGACGAGGGTCATCCATCCGAACTCCGTGAGTATCCCACTCTCGGCAAGCGACGCCGTCAGCAGGGCGGCGAGGACGACGGCCGGCCACGTGTAGACCACGCTGCGCTGACGTGCCGCAAGCAGCCACGAGCGCGCGAACGCCAGTCCTGCGAGGCCGAGGAACAGCGCGAACCCTATGAATCCCAGTTGGAACCAGACATCGAGGTAGGCGTTCACAGCAGAATTCGATGGGCGACCCGCGACCGTGCTGAGCAGCGAGTAAGGCACGACGCCGGTATTCCACTGCCCAACCCAGCCCCAGCCCTCGACGATGTGGACACGCAGGAGTGCCCAGACATCTGTCCACAGGGCGAGGCGGTAGTTGAGTTCGCCCGTTGCGTTGAGAAGGCTGATGATGGGACTGCGCAGAGCCCAGGCGGTGATCGCGCCGACGGCGGCGAGAAGCAGCACGCCGACCTGCCAGAAGCGACGCTGCGATACCGGCACGCGGCGAATTCCGTACAGCACGCCCAGCACCACGATGGCGACGAACGCCGTGCCGTAGCCGATTGACGAGCGGGTGAAGAGCAACGTGAGCGCGGCCAGCACGAGCGAGCCGATCGCGAGCCCGCGCTGGATCGAGCGCGTGCGCCACTCGATGATGAAGCTCAGGCCGCCGATGACCGCGAGGAGGCCCATGTCGTTCCGGTTGGCCATGAGACCCGAGATCGGCCCTCCGTTGGCGAGATTGCCGCCAATGCCGAGAAAGCCGATGGGGGAGTCGATCAGCAGGCCTGACAGTACCTCGAGGGCGAGAGAGGCAACCAGAACGAATCGGATGACGTCGCCGAACACCCGGATCACCTGAATGGTGTCGCGAACAAGCGCGATGTACACGCCGAGCAGCGAGAATGCGAAGAGATACGCGAGGCTGCCGACCGTCACCCACTGGTACTGGCTCCAGGCGACCGAGAGCCCGGCCCACACAGTGAACGCGAGGAGGGAGATGGGCAGGAGCCCTGTGCGGTCGAGGGTGTCTCGTCGCGCCCAGGCGGACGCGGCGCACAGCACGAGAAGGGCGGCGAGCATCGCGATGAGCCCCGCCCATCCAATTGTGTTGTGCACGGGCACGGCTAGCACGCCGACACCGACGGCGGTGGTCGCAAGGGTGGAGGCGAGCGGCGCCGAGCCGAGGAAGTCCAGGAGCGCGTCCCTGGCTGAAGGTCGGCGGTTCGCCACTAGCCGGTCGCCCTTGTGCCGAGTTTGGTGCGTACGGCAAGGATCACGACGAGGGCGAGTCCGTACTCCACGAGAAGCCTGCTCTCGGCAACGCTCTGCACGAGCACGGCGACGACGAGCAGGACCGGCAGCAGGGTGAGCGCGGTGTAGCGCTCAGTTGTTCCGGGTGTCACCTGGGGGCGATCAACGGCGAGCTGCCATGATCGCAGCGCGGTGGTGAGCATGAGGGCACCGAACACGACAAGGCCGATGACGCCGAGCTGGAACCAGATGTCGAGCCAGGCGTTGTGCGCGTGGAGCTGGCGAACGCCGCTCTCGAAGGCAAGCGTGTCGAACGGGGGGATCCACGGGATCCACCAGCTCACCCATCCCCACCCGGCGGCGGGTCGCTGCTCGGCGAGATGGATGACCGCACTCCAGATGTCGAGTCGCCCGGTGAGGTCGCTGCTCTTGCCGAGAACTGCGAGAAGGGGCTCACGCGCGGCGACGACCGCGATGATGCCTCCGGTGACGAGTGCCAGCAGGGCCGCGTACACCCCGGCGCGGCCGCGCCTCCCGAGGCGTCGGATTGCGAGGATGGCGACGGTCACGATCGCGAGCACGACGAGGGCGACGGTGATGGTGGCGGAGCGGGTCAACAGAATGCCGGCGACCGCGACGGCGATCCACACGATGCCTGATGCGCGACCGACCCGTCGATCGGCGAGCTGGATGCCGAAGACGATGAGGGCGACGAGCGAGACCATGGCGAGCAGACTCGAGTTGCCGACGATGCCCTGGATCTTGCCGCCGTCGAACAACAGGTTGCGTGACCAGTAGAGCAGCTTGGGGATGGTCTCGTACGAGTCGATGTCGGCGAGGGTGAAGAACGGCAGCAGCGGTCGCCGCACGAAGAGGGAGACGATCAACTCGAAGAGGAGAGACAGGCCGAGGATGATGCGGAGCGCGGTCGAGAGACCGCGGAGGATGCCCGCCCAGTCATAGGTGACAGCGATGGATGCGCCGATGACCACGGTGAGCCAGGTGGCGACCAACCCGAGGGCCGTGGCACCCGGATAGAAGGACCACGCGACAGACGCCGTTGCGAGCGCTAGGAATACAACGAGGGGAATCGGCAGCTCCGGCCAGGTCCACGCGCCCGATCGGTAGGCGCGAACGAGCAGCAGCACGGAGATCACCAGTGTGACGACGGCGATGACGCCGAAACCCACCCAACTGATCGAGTAGCGCCAGGCATCCCCGGCGAACAGGGTGAAGAAGACCAGCGCGATGAACGCAGCACGAAATCGCGGCGCGTCCAAAAAGCTCATGGGGAGAGCCTACCGATGCATGCAGTCGCCTAGACGAAGGCGCCCTTGCCCGTGATCGCGCGGCCGACGATGAGGGTGTTCATCTCGCGGGTTCCCTCGTAGGAGTAGAGCGCCTCCGCATCGGCGAAGTGGCGCATGACTCCGTAATCGAGAACGATGCCGTTGCCGCCGAGGGCCTCGCGGCACCAGGCGACCGTCTCGCGCATCCGGCTTGTGGTGAACTCCTTCGCGAGCGCGGAGTGCTCGTCTTTCTGGATGCCCTCGTCGAGCATCTGGGAGACGCGCGTGACCAAGCCGATCGAGGAGGTGATGTTGCCGAGAGACTTGGCCAGCAGCTCCTGGATGAGCTGGTGCTGTCCGATCGGCTTGCCGAACTGGATGCGCTCGCCCGCGTACTTCACGGCCGCCTCGTAGGCGCCGATCGAGTTGCCGACCGCGGCCCACGCCACCTCTGCGCGGGTGAGGCGCAGCACGGCGGCCGTCTCGCGGAAGGAGTTGCCGCCCTGCAGGCGGTTGGACTCCGGCACGACCATGTCGGTGAAGGTGATGTCGGCGTTCTGCACGATGCGCAGCGCCTGCTTGTTCTCGATGCGGCTGGCCGCGTAGCCGGGGGTGCTCGTCGGCACGATGAAGCCCTTGACCTGGTTGTCGTCGGCGTCGCGCGCCCAGACGATGGTGACGTCGCTGATCGAGCCGTTGCCGATCCAGCGCTTGGAGCCGTTGATCGTCCACGAGTCGCCGTCGCGCTTCGCGACCGTCTGCAAGCCCTGGGCCGTATCGGATCCCGACAGCGGCTCGGTGAGGCCGAAGGCGCCGAGCAGCTCAGCGCTCGCGAACTTGGGCAGCCACTCGGCGCGCTGCTCCGTCGAGCCGGCGACGGCGATCGCGCCCATGACGAGGCCGTTCTGCATGCCGACGAGGGTGGCGACGCTGGCGTCGACCCGTGCCAGCTCGAGGGCGACCCAGCCGCGGAATACCGCGCTGTTCTCGAACCGGCGGGTCTCCTCCCACGGCTGGCCGAACATGCCGAGCCTGGCGAGGCCGTCGACGACGCTGCGCGGGAAGAACTCGGCCTTGGCCCACAGGTCGTTGGCGTACGGTCGCACCTCGGCGTCGAGGAAGGCGCGGAGCTCCATGATCGAGTCCTTCTCCTGCGCCGTGAGGGCGTTCTCGAAGCCGTAGAAATCGCTGGTGAGTTGTTCGAAGGTCATATCGAATGCTCCATTGCTTGTGGGAAACCTCCCAAACACTATGGCGCGGTCGATGTGGGCTACTAGCGCGTTGGTACTTTGGTCTAATCGACGAACAAGGACGGTTCGGATGTTTGTAGGCATCACCAATACCCCGCGCGACTACGCGTGGGGCTCTGCGACCGCGATCGCCGAGCTGCTCGGAACGACCCCGTCGGGCGCACCGCAGGCCGAGCTCTGGCTCGGCACGCACCCGGGATCCCCGTCGCAGACGGCCGACGGCCCGCTCTCCGACATCGTCCAGCTGCCATTCCTGCTCAAGGTGCTCGCGGCGGCATCCCCCCTGTCCCTGCAGGCGCACCCCACGATCGCGCAGGCACGGGCCGGCTTCGCCCGCGAGAACGCGGCAGGGGTTCCGCTCGACGCACCGCACCGCAACTACAAAGACGAGTTGCACAAGCCGGAGATCATCTTCGCCCTCACCCCGTTCCGCGCGCTGTGCGGCTTCCGCCCTGCCGCCGAGACCGCTGCCTCCATCGAGCGACTCCTTGGCGCGGTTCCGGGTAACGCGCCGCTCAACGGATGGCTGGATCGCCTCGGCAGCGACGACGACATCCGCGCGACCTTCGAGTGGCTCATCTCGCGCGGCGCCGGAGTCGATGAGCTCGTCGAGGCCCTCGTCGCGGCGGCGGCTCTCGTCGAGGGCGAGCACTTCTCCCTCGTCGGAGAGCTCGCTGGTGCCTACCCCGGTGACCCCGGCATCGCGATCAGCCTCATGCTCAACCTTGCCGAGCTGTCGCCAGGTGAGGTGCTGTTCCTGCCTGCTGGCAACATCCATGCATATATCGAGGGCCTCGGCATCGAGCTCATGGCGGCGTCCGACAACGTGCTGCGCGGCGGGCTGACCCCGAAGCATGTGGACGTGGACGAGCTGCTTGCCGTGCTCGACTTCACGCCGCTGCCGGTGCCGTACCTGCGGCCAATCTCTGACACCGAGACGGTCGACGTGTTTCGGCCCAACGTGCGCGACTTCGAGCTCGTGCACGTGACGGGCGAGACCGACCTCTCTCTGCCGGCCGACGCCATCGTGCTGTGCACCGCTGGCTCCTTCGAGCTCAACGGCCAGAAGGTCTCGCGGGGCGACTC
>NZ_JBXMIS010000024.1:0-9012 GCF_057073975.1 Conyzicola sp.
AGCCACGGCTCTCATCCTCACCGGCTGTGCCGGTGGCGGAAACACCCCAGCAGGCAACGGCGGAGACGAGCTCATCACCGTCGGCTTCGCGCAGACCGGCTCAGAGAGTGGATGGCGCAGCGCCAACACCGAGTCGATGCAGACGGCATTCTCCGAGGAGAACGGCTTCAAGCTCGTGTTCAACGCGGCAGACAACAAGATCGAGGCGCAGATCGCCGCGGTCCGCAACTTCATCAACCAGGGCGTCGACGCGATCGTCATCGCCCCGATCGTTGAAGACGGCTGGGACGACGTGCTGCAGGAGGCCAAGGACGCCGGCATCCCGGTCATCCTCGAGGACCGCACCCTGAGCGCCTCTGACGACCTCTACGCGGCATGGGTCGGCCTCGACTTCAAGGCAGAGGGAACCAAGGCCGGCGAGTGGGCAGCCGAGAACTTCACCGAGGACACCAAGATGGTCGTTCTCGAGGGAACGACCGGTTCGGCTCCGGCCAACGACCGCGCCGAGGGCTTCGACGCAGCGATCGCGGGCTCGAAGATCGAGAAGATCGACTCGCAGACGGGTAACTTCACCCGCGCCGAGGGCAAGACCGTCATGGAGGGCTTCCTCACCAAGTACGGAGCCGATGGCATCGACCTCGTCTACGCGCACAACGACGACATGGCGCTCGGCGCCATCGACGCCATTGAGGCCGCTGGCAAGGTTCCCGGTGTCGACATCAAGATCATCTCGATCGACGCTGTGCACGACGGAATGCAGGCTCTTGCCGACGGCAAGATCAACTACATCGTCGAGTGCAACCCGCTCCTTGGCGACCTTGCCGCTGGTCTCGTGAAGGACGTTCTCGCGGGCAAGACCGTCGAGCGCTCCATCTACGTCGAGGACGCCGCCTTCGACCAGGAGGCAGCCATCGCCGCCCTCCCGGACCGCAAGTACTAGGCAGCACCAGCTCCACCTAGCACCACCTCCCCCGCCGGGGGCTGGACTCCTGTTCCAGTCCCCGGCGGGACACCTCCCACGAGCCAAGCCGGAAAGAAGCCGTTCATGCCCGTCGACGATGCTGTCGCAAACACCGATGTCGCGCCCGCTGATGCAACAACTATCGTCGAGATGCGCGGAATCACCATCGAGTTCCCCGGAGTCAAAGCACTCGACGGGGTCGACTTCACCCTCCGGGCTGGCGAGATCCACTGCCTCATGGGCGAGAACGGCGCCGGCAAGTCCACGCTCATCAAGGCGCTGACCGGCGTCTACCAGATCGACTCCGGATCGATCACCGTCGGCGGAGCACCCAAGTCGTTCCACTCGACCGGCGACGCGCAGAAGGCCGGCATCTCCACCGTGTACCAGGAGGTCAACCTCTGCACGAACCTCTCCGTCGGTGAGAACGTCATGCTCGGCCACGAGGTGCGCACCGTCCGCGGCATCGACTGGCGAGCCACCCACCGCGAGGCCGCCCGCCACCTGCAGAACCTCGGCGTCACCATCGACACCCGCTCTGGGCTGTTCAGCCACTCCATCGCGATCCAGCAGCTCATCGCCATCAGCCGCGCAATGGTCACCGACTCCACCGTGCTCATCCTCGACGAGCCGACATCCAGCCTCGACCGCGCAGAGGTCGACCAGCTGTTCACCGTCATCCGCGGGCTCCGCGATCGCGGCGTCGCCATCCTCTTCGTCACGCACTTCCTCGACCAGGTCTACGAACTGTCCGACACCATCACCGTGCTGCGCAACGGCGCCCTCGTCGGCGAGTACCCCTCTGCAGACCTGCCGCGCAACGAGCTCATCTCCGCGATGATCGGCCGGGAGCTCGCCGACCTGACCGCCATCTCCAGCTCGTCCAAACGCACCATCGACCGGGATTCCGCTCCCCTTCTCAAGGCGACCAGCCTTGGCAAGAAGGGCGTGCTCGAACCCGCCGACCTCGAGGTCTACGAGGGCGAGGTCGTCGGCTTCGCGGGGCTCCTCGGCTCTGGCCGCACCGAGCTCGCCCGCCTCGTCTACGGCGCCGACCGTGCCGACACCGGGCGCATCGAGAAGAAGGGCGTGCTGGCGAAGATCACCGCCCCGCGCCACGCCATCGACCAGCGCATCGCGTTCTCATCGGAAGACCGTCGCGCCGAGGGCATCGTCGGCGACCTCACCGTCGCTGAGAACATCATCCTCGGCATCCAGGCGCGCCGCGGCTGGCTGCGCCGCGTCAGCAAGGCGGAGACAGACGCGCTGGTCGCGGAGTACATCGACGCACTCGGAGTGCGCCCCGCCGACCCCAACCGCCCGGTTCGCAACCTCTCCGGCGGCAACCAGCAGAAGGTGCTTCTCGCCCGCTGGCTCGCCACCGCACCCGACCTCATCATCCTCGACGAGCCCACCCGTGGCATCGACGTCGGCGCGAAGGCCGACATCCAGCGCAAGGTGGCAGAGCTATCGGCCAAGGGCCTGTCTGTCATCTTCATCTCCTCGGAGATCGAGGAGGTCGTGCGCCTCGCCCAGAGGATCATCGTGATGCGGGACCGTCGTAAGATCGGCGAACTGGAGTCACACGACATCGACGTCGACGACGTGATCGACTACATCGCCCACGAAGCCCAGGAGACAGTGGCATGAGAAACATAGTCAAGCATTCGGTCTTCTGGCCAGTGGTCGCCCTCGTGGCGCTGCTCGTGGTCAACACGATCGCACGCCCGACATTCGCAAAGATCGTGATCCAGAACGGGCAGCTCTACGGCACCCCGATCGAGATCCTCCGCAACAGCGCACCGCTCATGCTCGTGGCGCTCGGCATGACCATCGTCATCGCGACGCGGGGCATCGACCTCTCGGTCGGCGCGATGATGGCGGTCTCCGGCTCGGTGGCCCTCACCATCATCGACTCCTCCCCCACACCGGAGGCCCCGGGGGTCATCGCACTCGCGATCGGTGCCGGCGTGCTTGCGACCCTCATCTTCGGCACCTGGAACGGGTTCCTTGTCTCTGTGCTCGGCATCCAGCCGATCATCGCGACGCTCGTGCTCATGCTCGCCGGCCGCGGCATCGCGCTGCTCATCACCGGCGGCTTCATCACCACCGTCAACAGCGCGCCATACAAGTTCATCTCGCAGGGCTATGTGCTCGGCTTCCCGTTCGCCTTCTTCGTGTCGATCCTCGCGGTCACCCTCGTCGTGCTGATCCAGCGCAAGACCGCGCTCGGCATGCTCACCGAGGCCGTCGGCATCAACCCGGAGGCCAGCCGTCTCGCCGGAGTGCGCTCGCGCGGCATCATCTGGGGCGCCTACGCGGCGAGCGGACTGCTCGCGGGCTTCGCCGGAATCCTCTACAGCTCCAACATCATGGCGGCGGATGCGAACGCCGCTGGCAACCTCATCGAGCTCGACGCGATCCTCGCGGTCGTGCTCGGCGGAACCTCCCTCATGGGCGGCAAGTTCAGCATCGCCGGCACCGTGATCGGCGTCTTCACGATCCAGACCCTGCGCTCGACCATCGTCTTCCTCGGGGTTCCACCGCCCGTGAGCCCCGTGTTCCTCGCCGGTGTCGTGATCATCGTCGTCGCCGTGCGCTCGCAGCTCGTGCGCCAGACGGCGGCACGCTGGTTCCGCTCCATCCGCTCGTCAGTGACCCCACAGAACTCGAAGGTGACCTCGTGACCGACCTCAAGGCCGCTGACGCCGCCACCGCACAGCCCCGACCACTCGACGCCGTCGTCGCGAGCCTGCAGACCTTCCGCAGCCGTCACGCTGCATGGATCCCGGTCTTCGCCGCCCTCGCCATCCTCATCGCGATGTTCATCGGTGCGCAGAGCTACTTCGGCCGCTTCTTCAGCCCCGGGCTCGTCTCGTCGCTGCTGCTCGACAACGCCTTCCTTCTCGTGCTCGCGGTCGGCATGACGTTCGTCATCCTCACGGGAGGCATCGACCTCTCGGTCGGCTCCGTCATGGCGTTCTCCGGCATGGTGGGGGCAAGCGCCCTCAACTCCGGCCTGCCCGCAGGCCTCGCGGTGCTCGTCATGCTTCTCGCGGGTGCCCTCATCGGCCTGCTCATCGGAGTGCTCGTGCACTACTTCGACGTGCAGCCGTTCATCGCCTCGCTCGTCGGCATGTTCCTCGCCCGCGGCCTCGCCTACCTCGTCGACCTCCGCTCGATCAAGATCGCCGACGAGAGCATCCTCTGGCTGCAGGGCAACCGCATCCGCCTCGGCGCCGGCTGGTACATCACCCCCACCGGCATCATCGCGATCATCGTGGTCATCCTCGCCGTGCTCATCCTGCAGTTCACCCGCTTCGGCCGCACGGTGTACGCGATCGGCGGCAACGAGAACTCCGCGCGACTCATGGGACTCCCGGTCGTGCGCACCAAGATCCTCGTCTACGTGATCTCCGGCATCTGCGGCGGCATCGCCGGCCTCATCCTCATCGCCTACCAGGGCGCCGGGTACCCCCTCAACGGCATGGGAGCGGAGCTCGACACGATTGCCGCGGTCGTCATCGGCGGAACCCTGCTCACGGGCGGAACGGGCTACGTGCTCGGATCCACGATCGGCGTCTTCGTCTACGGCACCATCGCGACGGTCATCTCCTTCCTCGGTGCTGAGCAGTCGTGGAAGCGCATCATCGTCGGAGCCCTCCTGCTGATCTTCGTGGTCGTGCAGCGGGTCATCGTGACGAGGTCGGCGAGACGAAGCTGATGCTCGTCCCGTAACCGGGCCGCGACCCGGCATGATATGACCATGGACAACGAACGTCCGCCCGTCGTCGAGGTCATCGGCGCGACCGTGCGGTTTCAGGCCGAGACCGCACTGAGCGGTGTGGACTTCCGCATGTTCCCAGGCGAGGTCCACTCGCTCATGGGAGAGAACGGCGCGGGCAAGTCCACCCTCATCAAGGCGCTGACGGGTGCGCTGGCGCTCGATGCCGGCGTCGTGCGCCTCGACGGCGCCGAGGTCAGGTTTCCCTCCCCGCGGCATGCACAGGACGCTGGAATCAGCACGGTCTACCAGGAGATCGACCTGCTGCCGAACCTCACCGTCGGCGAGAACATCATGCTCGGCCGCGAGCCTCGGCGCTTCGGCCTCATCGACTGGAAGAGGGTCAACCGCATCGCGGCCGACGCCCTCGCCGACCTCGGGCTCACGATCGACCCGACGACCCTGCTCAGCAGTCACTCCCTCGCCGTGCAGCAGCTGGTGGCGATCGCGCGGGCGACGTCGGTCGACGTCAAGGTGCTCGTGCTCGACGAGCCGACATCCAGCCTCGACCTCGACGAGGTCGCGGAGCTGTTCCGCATCATCCGGTCGCTCAAGGAGCGCGGGGTCGCGATCCTGTTCGTCTCGCATTTTCTCGACCAGGTCTACGAGATCTGCGACCGCATCACGGTGCTGCGCAACGGCGTGCTGCAGGGCGAGTACCAGACGCGCGAGCTGCTGCGCATCGACCTGATCCAGAAGATGCTCGGCCGCGACCCGGTCGGCATCGCGGCCCGACCGACGTCCGTGCCACGCGGCAAGGAGCCGGAGACCGTGCTGGCAGCCCGTGGCGTCACCGTCTCGACGGGCATCGTCGACGCCGACGTCGACCTCGCCGAGGGCGAGGTGCTCGGCGTCGCGGGGCTCCTCGGCTCCGGCCGCACCGAGCTCGCGCGCGCCCTCACGGGGGTCGACCGCCTCGACTCCGGGTCGGTTCGCATCAGCGGTTCGCCGCACTCGGCCGCCAACCCGCGAGACGCCATCTCGATCGGCATCGTCTACTCGTCGGAGAACCGGCGCACCGAGGGCATCATCGACCGGCTCACGGTCGCAGAGAACATCGTGCTCGCCCTGCAGGCCCAGCGCGGAGCACTGCGCCGCATCTCGCCGGCCAGGCAGCGAGAGCTCGCCGCGAGCTGGGTCGAGGCGCTCTCCATCCGTCCGACAGACCTCGATCGCCCCGCCGGCACCCTGTCGGGCGGCAACCAGCAGAAGGTCATGCTGGCGCGCCTGCTCGCGTTGTCACCGCGGGTGCTCGTGCTCGACGAGCCGACGCGGGGAATCGACGTCGGGGCCAAGGTCGACATCCAGAACCTGGTCGGCGAGCTGGCGGAGAACGGCCTCTCTGTGGTCTTCATCTCAGCAGAGCTAGAGGAGGTGCTGCGGGTCGGCCACCGGGTAGCCATCCTGCGCAACGGAGTGGTCGTCGACACGCTGCCCTCCGAGAGCCTTACGCTTGATTCGTTGCTGGCATTGGTCGCAAAGCCCGACGACAGCCAGGAGTGAGGGCAGCAGGGTGAGCACCGACGACAAGCCAGCGCGCGCTGCGAACATCTTCGATGTCGCGCGCCTTGCCGGGGTGTCGCACCAGACCGTGTCGCGTGTGCTCAACAACCTCCCGAACGTGCGCCCGGCCACCAAGGAGCGGGTGGAGCACGCCATCGCCCAGCTGCGCTACAGCCCCTCGCCGGCGGCCCGCGCCCTCGTCACGCGGCGCACGAGAACAATCGGCCTCATCACGCCAGGCATGTCGGACTACGGCCCGACCTCCATCGCCAACCACTTCAACGTCGCCGCGCGAGCGGAGCGCTACAGCGTCGACACCGTCAGCGCTCTCGACTCCGACGAGGGCGGCATCCGCTGGGTCATCGAGGCGCTGCTGCGGCAGCGGGTCGATGCGATCGTGCTCATCGTGGTCGACGCCGCGGTGCTCGAGTTCATCCGCGGGCTCGAGCTCACCATTCCCCTCGTCGCCGTCGCCGCGACCCCGCGGCGAACGCCGCACATCGTCTCGATCGACCAGTACCGCGGTGCCCGGCAGGCCGTTCGCCACCTCGCTGAGCTCGGCCACACCCGCATCAGCCACTTCGCCGGGCCTGCCCATGCCCCCGATGCGATCGAGCGCATCCGCGGCTGGCGCGACGAGCTCGTGGCGCAGCGGCTCGAGGTGCCAGAGCCGCTGCAGGGCAACTGGACGGCAGCGAGCGGCTACGAGATCGGCACGCGCCTTGACATGTCGGCGCAGACCGCGGCCTTCGTCTCCAACGACCAGATGGCGATCGGCCTGCTCTCTGCCCTTCGCCAGCGCGGAATCCGTGTGCCAGACGACCTGAGCATCGTCGGGTTCGACGATGTGCCGGAGGCCATGTACATGTTCCCGCCACTGACGACAGTGCGGCAGGACTTCGCGGCCCTCGGCACCCTCATCATGCAGAAGGTGCTCGTTGCGGTCGAGGAGCCGGAGAGCGCGACAGAGGACACCCCCCTGCCGACCAAGCTCATCGTGCGGGAGTCGACGCGCACCCTCGAGTAGCGCGCCGACTCCGCATCGAAAGGGCTAGCGCAGCCCCTGGGCCAGTCGGTAGTAGGCGGCGTTCCACTTGAGCTCGCGGGCGAAGCCGCGGGTCGTGGTGTCCTCGTCGATGATGAGCAGCTCTGTCTCTGCGATCTCGGCGAAGTCGGCGAACGCGTCCGCCCCGACGGCGGTCGACAGCACCGTGTGATGCGCCGCGCCCGCCGCGAGCCAGGCCGCGGCCGAGGTGGCGAAGTCGGGGGCGGGCTTCCACACCGCACGGGCGACGGGAAGGTTGGGCAGCGGCTCTGGCAGCGGCACCACCTCGACGACGTTGGCGGTCAGACGGAATCGGTCGCGCATGTCGCTGAGGGCGACCACGATGCCGTCGCCGGCATCCGTGTCGAATACCAGGCGCACCGGGTCCTCCTTGCCGCCGATGCCGAGCGGGTGAACCTCGAGGCTCGGCTTGCCGGTCGTGAGGGTCGGGCAGATCTCGAGCATGTGGGCACCGAGGATCAGCTCGTTGCCCGGCTGGAGGTCGTAGGTGTAGTCCTCCATGAGCGAGGCGCCACCGGGCAGGCCTGCGCCCATGACCTTGGCGACGCGCACGAGCACGGCCGTCTTCCAGTCGCCCTCCGCACCGAAGCCGTAGCCGTCGGCCATGAGGCGCTGAACCGCGAGACCGGGCAGCTGGCGAAGGCCGCCGAGGTCTTCGAAGCTCGTCGTGAACGCACCGAAGTCGCCAGCCTCGAGGAAGCTGCGCAGCCCGAGCTCGATGGCTGCGCCGTAGCGCAGCGAGTCGTGGCGCTCCGCGCCCTTCGTGAGCTCCGGGGCGACGGTGTAGAGCTCTTCGTATTCTGCGACGAGGGCGTCGATGTCGGAGGCGCTGGCGGCATCCACCGCCTCGACGAGCTCGTTGACGCCCCACGTGTTGACGCTGACACCGAAGCGGATCTCTGCCTCGGTCTTGTCGCCCTCGGTGACGGCGACGTTGCGCATGTTGTCGCCGAAGCGCGCGAGCTTGAGGTTCTGCACGGCAGCCCAGCCCGACGCCGCGCGCGACCAGGTGCCGATCGAGGTCGTGACCGCCGGGTTGGTGGCGTGCCCGACGACCGTCTTGCGCGCGACGCCCATGCGGGTCTGGATGTAGCCGAACTCCCGGTCGCCGTGCGCTGCCTGGTTGAGGTTCATGAAGTCGAAGTCGATCTCGCTCCACGGCAGTGCCACATTGGCCTGGGTGTGCAGGTGCAGCAGCGGCTTGCGCAGGGCATCGAGGCCGTGGATCCACATCTTCGCTGGCGAGAACGTGTGCATCCAGGCGATGACGCCGACGACCTTGTCGTTGGACGAGGCCTCGATGGCCGCGCGGCGGATCGACTCGCTGTCTTTGAGCACCGGCTTCCACACGATGGTCACCGGGATGTCGCCGCTCGCTCCGAGAATTCCGGCGATCTGCTGCGACTGCTCTGCTACCTGGCGAAGGGTCTCCTCGCCGTAGAGGTTCTGGCTACCGGTGAGAAACCAGACCTCGTTGGTCGAGAGGTCGGGAACGATCGATCTGGTCACTTGTCTGCTCCTGTTTCTGGTTGTCCGTAGACGTTCTGGTAGCGGTCGAACAGGGCGTCGATCGACTCCTGCGGAATGGGAAGAAGAGGGCCGCCCTGGCGGGCGATGTGCACGGTGCGGGCGACATCCTCTGCCATCACCGCAGCCTTCACCGCGTCCTTCGCGTCGGAGCCGATCGTGAACACCCCG
>NZ_JBXMIS010000025.1:0-2761 GCF_057073975.1 Conyzicola sp.
GGGGCGGCTGCCATCGGGACAGTCGCCCCGCACCCCCTTACCTGAAGGAATGAACACGTGGTTCTCACCGACCGACGTTTCGCCGCACTAATGATGGTGCCGGCGGCCGTCTTCCTCCTCGCATTCGTGGCATGGCCGCTCGTGCGATTCGTCACCAACGGCTTCTTCGAGATCTCCCCGATCGCGGGCGGTCCTCGTGAGTTCGTCGGTTTCGAGAACTTCGCTGCCGCCTTCTCCTCTCCTGCCTTTCAGGGTGCGTCGTGGAGAACGGTGCTGTACACCGTGATCGTCGTCGCCCTGGAGTTCGCGATCGGACTCGGCGTTGCCCTGCTGTTCGCGGCCCTCGGCAGCCGGTCGGCCGTCTTCCGCACGATCTTCATGTACCCGTTGATGATCGCGCCGGTCGTGGCAGGGCTCCTCTGGCGCTTCCTGCTGATCGACAACTTCGGCATCATCAACGAGCTTCTCGGAATCGACGTCGGCTGGCTCAGCAACCCGAGGATCGCCTTGTTCTCCGTTGCCCTGCCAGACGTCTGGCTCACCACCTCCTTCATCACCCTCGTGCTGTTCGCCGGGCTGCAGAACATCCCCGGCGACGTGATCGAGGCGGCAAAGCTCGATGGCGCGCGCTTTCCCACCATGCTCGTGCGCATCATCCTTCCGCTCCTGCGGCCGGTGATCGCCGTCGCCCTCATCGTGCGCGGTATCGACGCGGCGCGGGCGTTCGACATCATCCTGATCCAGACGAACGGCGGACCGCAGGAGAGCACGACGACGTTGAGCCTGCTCATCTACCGCACCATGACCCGCTATGGCGACATCGGCCTTGCCAGCGCCATGGGCACGATCTACCTCATCGCGATGCTTGCCGTCGCAACCCTCGCGATCTTCGCGATCTGGCGACCAGGAGCACGCGCATGAACGGCATCGAGACACGCAGCCCGTCGACCAGGGTCATCCTCTGGATAGTCCTGGCTGTCGCCCTCATCCTGTTCGGCTTCCCGTTCCTCTACCTGCTGCTCACGTCGTTCAAGACGCCGAGCGATGCGATCGCGGTGCCGCCCACCGTCTTTCCGCAGATCTGGACCCTCGACAACTACGTCACGGCGCTGACGAAGGACGGCGTGGTTCCCGCGCTCATCAACAGCGTCGTGACCGCCGTTCTCAGCACGGTCTTCTCGCTTGTTCTCGCGGTGCCGGCTGCCTATGCGATCACGCGCTACCGCACCCCCAGTGGGCGGGTGTTCGTCGTGGCCGCGCTGGTGACGCGCATGGTGCCGACGATCGCCATCGGCGCGCCACTCGTCGAGACGATGCGTATGCTCGGCATCAGCGACACCTCGCTGGCCCTGGCGATCGCCCACACCACGATCTCGCTTCCCCTCTCGATCTGGCTCATGGCGAGCTTCTTCGAGGCGGTGCCAGACGAGCTGGAGGAGGCGGCGAAGGTCGATGGCGCATCCCGGCTCGGAGCCCTGTGGCTCGTGGTGCTGCCCGTGGTCTCCGGCGGTCTCGCGGTCACCGCGATCTTCGCGTTCCTCGCCTCGTGGAACGAGTTCCTCTTCTCCCTCCTCCTGACCTCAGTTCGAGCGCAGACGACACCGATCGTCATCGCCAACTTCCAGACCCAGTTCGGGCTGGACTGGGGGGCGATGACGGCGCTCGCGGCCCTCTACTCGATCCCGGTCATCCTGCTCACGCTCGCCCTGCAGCGCCACATCGTCGCCGGCCTGACACTCGGCGCGGTGAAAGGATGAGCGAGTGCGCGATCGCAGACCCGAGAACGGGTCAGCTCCTGAGATCGACGGACCAGAGAGGGTCGGGCGTATGAAAAGCGTTGGAATTCGGGACGTGGCAGAGCTGGCCGGTGTGTCGGTGACGACGGTCTCCCACGTGCTCAACGACACCCCGCAGATGCGCGTGGCGCCGGAGACCCGCGATCGCGTTCGCGCGGCGGCGAAGACGCTCGGATACGGACCCAACCGCATGGCGAGGGCGCTGCGCACCAACCGCTCCGGCCTCATCGGCCTGCTGAGCGAGGAGATCGCCACCACCCCGCACGCCGGCCGGATCATCCTCGGGGCGCAGGACGCGGCCAGAGAGCACGACCTGACGCTCGTCATCATCAACGCAGAACGCGAGACCTCCGACTACTCGCACAAGGACGACGTTCAGACCCTCATCGACCGCCAGGTCGAGGCTGTGCTCTACGCGACGATGTACCACCGCCAGGTCTCGCTCCCGCCGAACCTGCAGGGGGTGCCGGCCGTTCTGATCGACTCGACGGACCGCGCTGGAATCGTGCCATCCGTGGTGCCAGACGAGGTGGGCGGCGCGGTGGCAGCCGTGACGCACCTCGTCGAGGCTGGCCACACGCGCATCGGCTTCCTCAACAACGACGACGACGTGCCTGCTACCCGCGAGCGCCTCGTCGGCTACCGTCAGGTGCTCGCCGATCACGGGATCGCGGTCGACGAGAGCCTGATCGTTCAGGCTCCGTCAGAGACCCTGCCCGGCTATGCGCTGGCCAAGGAGGTGCTCGGTCGCCCCGACCGGCCCACGGCCCTGTTCTGCTACAACGACCGCATGGCGATGGGCGCCTACCGGGCGGCCGCCGAGCTCGGCCTCGACATTCCCACCGACCTCTCGATCGTCGGCTTCGACAACCAGGAGCTCATCGCGGCGAACCTGTTTCCCGGTCTGACGACCGTCGCCCTTCCCCACTACGAGATGGGGGTCTGGGCCGTCGAGACCCTGGTGC
>NZ_JBXMIS010000026.1:0-11492 GCF_057073975.1 Conyzicola sp.
AACTGGCACATCGTTTCCGAGGCCGCCGTGTGACCGTGGCGACACGCCGATGGGATGCGAGCCTCCTCACCAGACGCGATACCGCAGCGTTGTCAACACATCGCACTCCCGGAGTGGGTAGCCGCGTCCCATGGCGATTGGATGACGTATGCATCCCTTCACCGTCTTCGCGGAGCCGATTCGACGCAGAATAATCGAGATCCTTGCCAGCGGTGAGCACTCATCCGGGTTGCTCGCGGAATGCATCAGTTTCGAGTTTGGCGTCGGTCGCTCTGCCACATCGCATCACTTGAAGGTGCTGCGCGAGCACGAATGGGTGAACGTGCGGCACGAATGGGCCAATCGCATGTACAGCTTAGAAATATCCGCGTTCGATCAGTTGGAGGAGGAGGTGCACCGGCTTCGGAAGATGTGGGAGCGCCGAATCGGCACCGCCGCCCGCAATGACCAACTCCCCACCCACGCGCTGCCGATCCAGCCTCGGCGAACCGAGCCGAGCTCGTTCGCTGCTCAACGACTGCGGGAGGAGAAGCGCGGGCGCCGGGGTCGCGCGCGCGACGTGGGGAACCCCGGAGTCGCAAGCGGCACGGCACGCCCGCGCACTAGCGTTGAAGGATGACTGTTCCCACCATCCTCCTCAATTCCGGCGAGTCCATTCCGCAGCTCGGCTTCGGCGTCTTCAAGGTCGATCCGACCGAGACGGAGCGCGTCGTCGGAGATGCCCTCGAGGTCGGCTACCGCCACATCGACACGGCCAAGGCCTACGACAACGAGGAGGGTGTCGGCGCTGCGATCGCGGCATCCGGTATCGATCGCGACGAGCTGTACGTGACCACGAAGCTGTGGAACTCCGACCAGCAGCGGCAGGCGGCCCTCGACGCGTTCGACCTCTCGCTAGAGAAGCTGAAGCTCGACTACGTCGACCTCTATCTCATCCACTGGCCGTCGCCGCACCGCGGCCACTACCTCGAGGCCTGGGAGTCGCTGCAGGAGATCGCGGCGTCGGGGCGCGCACGGTCGGTCGGCGTCTCGAACTTCAAGCCGCACCACCTGCAGAAGGTGCTCGACCTCGGCGGGCTCGTCCCGGCGGTCAACCAGATCGAGTTCCACCCCGATTTTCAGCAGCGGGAGTCGGCAGCCTTCAATGCCGAGCACGGCATCGTGACGGAGTCGTGGAGCCCGCTGGGGCAGGGCGCCCTCGTCGACGATCCCGGGGTTGCCGCGATCGCCGCCGCGCACGGCAAGTCGCTCGCGCAGGTGATTCTGCGCTGGCACATCCAGATCGGCCACGTGGCGATTCCCAAGTCGAACCGGCGCGAGCGCATGGCAGAGAACCTCGACATCTTCGACTTCGAGCTGACCCCCCAGGAGCAGGCGGCGATCACCGCCCTCGACAAGGGCGACGCCGGTCGCAAGGGAAGCGACCCCGACACGGCCACCTTCTGACGTGAACCGCCTGGAGCACTCCACCTCGCCGTACCTGCGGTCGCACGCCGACAACCCTGTCGACTGGTTTCCGTGGGGCGAGGAGGCGTTCGCCGAGGCGCGCCGCCGCACCGTGCCGGTGCTCGTGAGCATCGGCTACTCGACGTGCCACTGGTGCCATGTGATGGCGCGCGAGAGCTTCAGCGATCCTGAGCTCGCCGAGCTGCTCAACGCCGGTTTCGTGGCGATCAAGGTCGACCGCGAGGAGTACCCCGATGTCGACGCGAGCTACCTCGCGGCGGCGAGCGCCTTCACAGAGAACCTCGGCTGGCCGCTCAACGTGTTCGTCACGCCGGATGGCGGGCCGTTCTTCGGGGGAACGTACTGGCCGCCGCAGCCCGTGCTCGGGCATCCGGCCTTTCGTGACGTTCTCGTCGCGGTGCTCGACGCATGGGACAACCGCCGCGACGAGGTGCTCTCGAACGCGCGGGGCATCACCGAGGCGCTGGCGGGGTATGCGAGGGCGGCCGGCGAGGGGGTCGTCACCGACTTCGACCCGCTCGTCGCCCGGCTCGCGTCGCTCGAGGACCCAGTGCACGGCGGGTTCGGCACCGCCCCGAAGTTTCCGATAGCGACCGTGCTCGGCTTTCTGCTCGACCGCTCCGATGCGATGGATGCGGCAGCCGGCGACCTGGCGACCCGCACCCTGGCAGCGATGGCGGCCTCCACTCTCCGCGACGAGGTCGACGGCGGCTTCTTCCGGTATGCGACGCGTCAGGACTGGACCGAGCCGCACTACGAGCGCATGCTCTACGACAACGCGCTGCTGCTGACGTGCTACGCCCGGGTGGGGGATGCCGCGACGGCCGAGGGTATCGCCCGGTTCCTGCTCGAGACGCTGCGGGTCGATGGCGGGGTGTTCGCGTCCGCGCAAGACAGCGAGAGCCTTGTCGATGGTGTGCGGGTCGAGGGCACCTACTACGAGCTCGACCCATCGACGAGGGCGGCGCAGCCGCCGCCCGCGCTCGACGGCAAGGTGCTGACGGGGTGGAACGGGCTGGCGATCGAGGCGCTCGCGGTGTCTGGATCGCTGCTGGGGCATCCGCACTGGGTTGCCGCGGCGGCGACCGCGGCCGACTACCTGCTCGAGCACCACGTGCTGGCAGACCGCCTCGTGCGCACGTCGATCGGTGGGGTGCTCTCGCCCGCGCCGTCGACGCTCGAGGACTACGGGATGCTCGCGAGCGCCCTCCTGCGCCTCACCGAGGCAACGGGAGAGCCGCGGTTCGCCGTCGCCGCCCGCGGGCTCGTCGACGCCTGCCTTCCCGACCTCGCCGTTCCCACCGGTCCAGATGCAACCCTCGCCGCCGCTGGGCTCGCTCTCGAGACCGACCCGAGTGAGGGCGCATACCCGAGCGGTATCACCGCGATGGCCTCGGCTGCGCATCGGCTGTGGCTGCTCGGTGCTGGCGAGCGCTATCGCGAGGCCGCTCACGGGGCGATGTCGTCAGTCTCAACCCTCGCCACCGAGCGGCCGATGTCGTTCGGCGCAGCGCTCGGGGTGATGAGCGCGCTGAGCGCGGAGGCGCAGCAGCTCGTGGTGGTGGGGGAGGGCGAGCTGGCAGAGCACGCGCGGCGCTCCTACCGCTCTGGCTCCATCTCCATCGCGGTGACCGAGCACCAGGCCCGCGAGTTCGAGGCGGCGGGATTCGAGCTGTTCGCGGGTCGATCGGCAATCGACGGTCGCCCGACGGCCTACGCATGCCGCGAGTTCGTGTGTGCGCTGCCGGTGTTCGAGGTGGCAGACCTCAGGCAGTGACGAGCGGCGCCGCGGTGTCGGCTGCCCACTCGTTGAGCGAGCCGTCGTAGATGGCGACATTGCGGTGCCCGAGGAGGGTGAGCACGAGGGCGTCGGATGCGGCGGCGATGCCACCGGCGCAGTAGGAGACGACGCGCGGCTCCGTGAGCACGGGGGCGAAGGTCGCGCGCAGGCTCTCAAGAGGCAGGAGGGCGTTGCTCTCGCGACTGACGAGCCGCCCGGCTGGCGCGCTCAGGCTGCCAGGGATGTGGCCGAGGCGCGGGCGGTTGCCGGACTCGCCGCTGAATTCCGCCGGGGGGATCG
Organism: Conyzicola sp.; assembly: GCF_057073975.1. Taxonomy (NCBI): domain Bacteria; kingdom Bacillati; phylum Actinomycetota; class Actinomycetes; order Micrococcales; family Microbacteriaceae; genus Conyzicola; species Conyzicola sp. The sequence goes on from NZ_JBXMIS010000026.1 coordinate 3,548, forward strand.
CGCAGACGAGGGCGGCATCCGTCTCGCCTCGCACGGTGGCGGCGACGAACTCCTTGTCGACCCAGAGCTCTGGCCGCTCGATGGCGGTGAAGGATGTCGGGGTCGGCTCCACGTGGCCGACGTCTGTCTCGCGCTCCTCGGCCAGCCACTTCGCCAGCCCTCCGTCGAGCACCGCGACGTTGTCATAGCCGAAGGCGCGGAACAGCCACCAGATGCGGGATGCCCACTGGCCGACCGCCGCGTCGTACACGACGACCGTCGACTCGTTGTCGATGCCAACCGACTCTGCGGCGACGGTGAACAGCTCCTCGCTGGGACGCGTGAAGGGGTAGTCACCGGTCGGGTCGGAGAAGACGTCGGTGAGGTCGGCGAACACGGCGCCCGGGATGTGGCCGTCGATGATGTACTTCTCGTGACCGCTGACGTAGCCGCTGGCTCCACCCGGCAGCTGTGCCACGAAGACCGTGGCATCGAGCACGACGAGGTTGTCTGCGCCGAGGTGGTCGGCGAGCCACTGCGTCGAGACGATCGGTGAGATGAGCAGGGGACCGGTAGTCATGAGCCAACCGTAGGTGGGCGGTGCTCACGAGTGCACGGGTGCTGAAACGTGCCGTAACCCACGAGCCGCCATGTTCGCTCCCTTTGACTTGATGTTAATAATTCTTGACTTAAGGTTCGCCCAGCCATACATTGATTGCATGAACAGACCAGCTGCCCCCGATCTCGACGATGCTCCCGTGCCGATGACGATGGGGGAGCGCACGACGTGGGTCTACGGCGTGCTCGTGCCCATCACCACCGTCGGGTACTTCGCCACGGTGCTGCCGCAGACGGCAACCACCCCGGTCGACGACATCGCATGGCAGGTGCCCATGCTCGTGGCGATCGGCGTCGTGATCGCGGGAACCATCGTCGGCACGATCGTGAGTGCCATCGTCGCGGCGATTGTGACGCGGGTGCCAGAGCAGGAGTCCGACATCCGCGACACCCAGATCAGCCACTACGGCGAGCGCTCGAACCTCGCCGTCATCGGCATCGGGATCGGCCTCGTGCTTGCTCTCGCCATGCTCGACCTCGACCAGTTCTGGATCGGCAGCGCGCTCTTCGCGGTCGGTGCGGTCGGGGCGACCTGGGCAAACGTCGCCAAGATCCGCGCATATCGCAGCTCGTTCCATGGATAGGCCGACGAGGGTAGCCAACTCGGTGAGGGCCCTGCGCTTCGCCAACGGCGAGATGACCCAGGCAGAGCTCGGGCGCCGCATCGGCGTCACCCGCCAGACCATCATGGCGATAGAGCAGGGCCGCTACTCGCCCTCGCTCGAGATGGCGTTCCAGATAGCGAGGGTGTTCGGGCTGCCGCTCGAATCCGTCTTCCAGTACGAGGACTAGCCCCTCAGCCGGCTCGGCGCGCTCGCGTGCGAGCTCTCATCGGCGCGCCGAGAAGCCGCCAGACCACAAGGAGAAACCGATGTCGAACCCCACAGTTCTTGCCCGCGTGGCTGGAGCGCTCTACCTGCTGCTCGCGCTCCTCGGCATGTGGGCGCAGCTCGTCGTGCGCGCTGCCGTCTTCGTGCCGGGCGATGCCGCAGAGACCGCACGAAGAATCGGCGCCAACGAGGCGCTGTTCCGCTGGGGCATCGCCGCCGATGTGCTCATGGCACTCGTGTTCGTGCTGCTCGGGCTCGCCCTGCAGCGCCTGCTCCGGTCGGAGAGCGCGCGGCTCGCCACCGCGATCCTCGTGTTCGTCTCCGTGGGGGCTGGCAGCATCCTGGTGAACCTCACCTTCCAGGTCGGCGCCCTCGTCACAGCGACCGACTCCGCCTACGCGGCGATGGATCCGTCGCTTCCCCTCCTGCTGCTCGACCTCCACCACTACGGCTACGTGCTCGGCGGGGTGTTCTTCGGCCTGTGGCTGCTGCCGGTCGGCCTCATCGCCCGTCGCTCCCCGCTCTTCCACCGCTTCGTCGGCCCGGTCGTCGTGGTCGGCAGCATCGCGTGGCTGCTCGACCCGGTGCTGTCGATCGTGCTGCCCTCCGAGCTGTCGGTCGTGCGCGACATCGTGACGCTGCCGACGGTCGTGGCGGAGTTCGGGCTCATCCTCTACCTGCTCATCGTCGGCGTTCGCACCCAGCGCAGCGAGGTGCGGTGATGCGGGGCGAGAAGGGACTTGCGCGCATCGCCGGGCTGCTCTACCTCGCGGTGGCGGCGCTCGGCGGCTGGGCGCACAGCGCCGGCGGCGCGCTCTATGTCGCGGATGACGCGGCGGCAACGGCGGCGAACGTCGCAGCCAACGAGGTGCTGGTTCGCTGGGTCGTCGTCGCCGACATCCTCATGGCCATCGCCTTCGTCGCCCTCGGGTTCGCGCTGCGGCAGCTACTGCACGCGGATGGCGCCCGCCTGGCATCCGCGATCGTCACCGCGACGGCGGTGAGCGCTGGCACTCTGCTGCTGCCGCTCGCCTTCCTCGTGGGTGCCGCCCGCGCCGCCACGGACTCGGGCTACGCAGACGCTCTCGGCCCCGCCGGCCGCGACGCCCTCGTGCTGCTGCTGCTCGATCTGCAGCACACCGGCTCGCTGCTCAACGGGGTGTTCTTCGGCCTGTGGCTCGTGCCGGTCGGGCTGCTCGCCTACCGCTCTGCCCGCTTCCCCCGGGCGATCGGCGTCATCGTGATCGTCGGCAGCGTGTCGTGGCTGCTCGGCACCGTGCTCGCATTCGCCCTGCCCGCACCGCTCGTTGGCCTCACGGTGGTGACGCTGACGATCTCGACCGTGGCCGAGATCGTGCTGCTGCTCTGGCTGCTCGTCGTCGGCGTTCGCACGCCGCGGAAGGCTCTCGCCTAGAGAACGGCCTTACGAGAGGTGATGACCCCGGTGTCGAAGCCGAGGAGGTGCAGGCCGCCGTGGAAGCGCGCGTGCTCGACCTTGAGGCAGCGGTCCATGACGACGGTGAGCCCCTTCGACTCGCCGTACTCCGCGGCCTCCTGGTTCCAGATGCCGAGCTGCACCCACACGGTCTTGGCGCCGACGGCGATGACGTCGTCGATGACCGACGGGATATCGCTCGCCTTGCGAAAGACATCCACGATGTCTGGCACCTCCGGGAGGGAGGCGAGGTCGGGGTAGGCCTTGTGGCCGAGGATCTCATCGGCGTTGGGGTTGACGAAGTAGACCCGGTAGTCGCTCGACTGCAGCAGGTAGGTGCCGACGAAGTAGCTCGACCGAGCCGAGTTCGGCGAGGCGCCGACGATCGCGATGGACTTCGCGCCGCGCAGGATCGCCAGGCGCTCCTTGGCGCTCGGGCCGACCCAGGTGCGCTGCGACTTGAGCAGCTTCGCCAGTGGCGACGATGCCGGGATGTCGCAGCTCAGCCCGTTGGGAAGGTGGGTCGTAACGGTGTCGGACATCACTTGCCTCCGAGTGCTTCGGTGAGTGCCTGGTCGAGGTCGTAGACGATGTCGTCTGGATCCTCTATTCCCACGCTAATGCGCACGAGGCCGGGAAGCACGCCTGCCTCGAGCAGCTGCGACTCGGTGAGCTGCGCGTGGGTGGTCGAGGCGGGGTGGATGACGAGGGTCTTCGCATCGCCGATGTTGGCGAGGTGGCTTGCCAGGTTAACGCTCTCGATGAACTTCTGGCCGACCGGGCGGCCGCCCTTGACGCCGAAGGAGAAGACGCTTCCCGGCCCCTTGGGCAGGTACTTGTTGGCGCGCTCGTGGTGCGGGTGCGCGGGAAGACCGGCCCAGTTCACGAACTCGATGCGCGGGTCGGCGTCGAGCCACTCCGCCACGATGCGGGCGTTGTCGACGTGTGCCTGCAGGCGGAACGGCAGGGTCTCGACCCCCTGCGCGAGCAGCCAGGCAGAGTGCGGTGACAGCGACGGGCCGATATCGCGCAGCTGCTCCGCACGAAGGCGGGTGAGGAAGGCGTACTCGCCGAAGTTGCCGTGCCAGTTGAGGCCGCCGTAAGAGGGAACCGGCTGGTCGAAGAGAGGGAAGTGCTCGTTGGCCCAGTGGAACCGGCCAGACTCGACGACCACGCCGCCGAGGGTCGTGCCTGCTCCACCGAGGAACTTGGTCGCGGAGTGCACGACGACGTCGGCTCCCCACTCGATCGGGCGGCTGAGGTAGGGCGTCGCGAGGGTCGAGTCGATGATGAGCGGGATGTTGTGCGCGTGGGCGACCTCGGCGAGGCCTTCGAGGTCGGCGACCTCGCCAGAGGGGTTGGCCACGATTTCGGCGAAGATCAGCTTGGTCTTGTCGGTGATCGCCGCGGCGTAGTCGGCGGCGTCGGAGGAGGCGACGAAGGTCGTCTCGACACCGAAGCGGCGCAGGGTCACGTCGAGCTGCGTGATCGAGCCGCCGTAGAGATTGGCAGAGGCGACGATGTGGTCGCCGGCCCCGGCGAGCGAGGCGAAGGTGATGAACTGGGCGCTGAGACCGCTCGCGGTGGCGACGGCCCCGAGCCCGCCCTCGAGGGAGGCGACCCGCTCCTCGAAGCTGGCCACGGTCGGGTTGCCGAGGCGGGAGTAGATGTTGCCGTACTTCTGCAGGGCGAAGCGGGCGGCGGCATCCGCGGTGTCGTCGAAGACGAAGGCGCTCGTCTGGTAGATCGGCAGGGCGCGGGATCCGGTCACTGCGTCGGGGATGTTGCCTGCGTGGATCGCGCGCGTGCGGAAGCCGTACTCTCTATCTGCCATAAGGGACAGATTATCGCGGCCGCACTGTGGTGCGACGCCCGGTTACGGGCTAGCGCCAGCTGGGCAGCCACCAGTGTGCGCGCAGGTACTGGTAGTCGAGCTGCATGCCGGTCCACAGCGGCCAGAAGAAGGCGCTCGCGAGCAGCACGAGCACGAGGTACAGCCCCACCGTGCGAAGGCCAGCGGTACGTCGATCCGGGTGGTCGTCGCGACTGCCGAGCAGGGTCGAGAGGGCATAGGCGAGCCCGAGCACGAGGAAGGGCTCGAAGGCGATCGTGTAGAACTGGAACACCGTGCGGTTCAGGTACATGAGCCACGGCAGGTAGCCGGCCGCCACCCCGGTGAGGATGAGCCCGGCGCGCCAGTCGCGGAGCCGCACCAGACGGTAGAGCAGAAAGCCGAGCGCGGCGGTCGCCGCGAACCAGATGAGCGGATTCGCGAGCCCGGTTATCGAGGAGCCGCACAGATCGACCGTGCAGCCGTTCTGTCCGAGCTCCGCTCCCTCGTAGTACATGCTCGTCGGCCGCACCATGAACAGCCACGTGAGCGGGTTGGCCTGGTAGCCGTGCGGTCGCACCTCCCCGACGTGGTACGCGTAGACGGCCTGCTGGTAGTGCACCCAGCTCTGCAGCGGAAGGGGAACCAGGGACAGGATGCCTGTCGCGGCATTGCCGGGAGCCTCCGCCCAGGTGCGGTCGTAGCCGCCCGTCGTGGTGAACCAGCTGATCCAGGTGCTCATGTGCACGGCTATCGCGAGCGGCACCATGAGCAGGAAGCTCGCGGCACCCTGCAGCGGAACCGTCATCGGCCAGAACTCGATGCCGGCCCGCCGCCGCACGAGCACGTCGCTCACGAGGGAGAAGAGCGCGAAGAACGCCAGAAAGTAGAGGCCGTTCCACTTGACGGCCGAGGCGAGGCCGAGGGCGAGACCCGCGCCGATGAGCCACGGCCGCCACCAGAACACCGGGCCCCACAGCAGGTCGCCGTCGCGCCGCCCCACCCACTCCGCGAGGCGTCGTGCAGTCCACTCCCGGTCGAGAAGGATGGCACCGAACGCCAGCAGCACGAAGAACATCAGGAAGTTGTCGAGCAGCGCGACCCGGCTCATGACGATCGCGTTGCCGTCGACCGCCATGAGCAGCGCTGCGATGCCGCCGATCAGCGTCGAGCCGAACAGCTTCTTCGCGATGAGGAACAGCAGCAGAACGGCAAGGATGCCGACGATCGCGGTCGCGATCCTCCAGCCGACGGGGTTGCCGGCCCCGACCAGTGCCATGCCGAGCCCGATGAGCCACTTGCCGAGCGGCGGATGCACGACGTACGACCCGGTCTGGGTGTAGGTGTCGGGGTTGCCCGCTGCGAAGCTCGCGTTGGCATCGTCTGGCCAGGTCGACGAGTAGCCGAGGTTCCACAGCGACCAGGCGTCCTTCACGTAGAAGGTCTCGTCGAAGACGAGCACGCCGGGGTGGCCGAGGTTCCACAGGCGGGTGACTGCGGCGATGAGCGTGACGGCGATGGGAACGCCCCAGCGCCAGGCGCGGCGGCGCTGCTCTGTCGCCATCATCCGCGACCACCACTCGCCCCGGCGTGAGCGCTGTCGCCATGAGCCGACCGGTCGATCGGCGAGGGGCCCGTCGAGGCCGATCACCCTCTCGAAGTCGCTCACCCCGCCATGCTAGTTGTCGCCACAGGGGAGAATGGCGGAGTGATCATTCTCGCGGCGACGCCGATCGGCAACCTCGGCGACGCATCCGCCCGCCTCATCGAGGCGCTCGGCAACGCCGAGGTGATCGCCGCGGAAGACACGCGAACCACCATCCATCTGATGCGCGCGCTCGGCATCGAGAACCGGCCACGGCTGCTGCCGCTGCACGAGCACAATGAGAGCGAGAAGGCGGCGGAGATCGTGGCGCTCGCCGCCGCGAGCGACGTGCTCGTGCTCTCGGATGCCGGAATGCCGGCCGTGAGCGACCCCGGCTTCGTGCTCGTGCAGGCCGCCATCGCAGCGGGAGTCACTGTCACGGCGATTCCCGGGCCCTCGGCGGTGCTCACGGCCCTTGCCGTCAGCGGGCTGCCGACCGACCGGTTCAGCTTCGAGGGATTCCTTCCCCGCAAGTCGCGCGTCGCCTACTTCAGCGCCCTCGCGCGCGAGCCGCGCACGATGATCTTCTTCGAGAGCCCGCACCGGCTCGGGGAGTCCCTGCGCGACCTCGCCACCGCATTGGGTGACGACAGGCGCGTCGTCGTGTGCCGGGAGCTCACGAAACTGCACGAAGAGGTGAAGCGGGGCACGGCATCCGAGCTCGCTGCGTATTTCGCCGATGGGGCCCGCGGCGAGATCTGCATCGTCGTCGAGGGCGCCGCTCCCGCGACCGCCGACCTCGCCACGGGGCTCGCGCAGGTGCAGGCACTCGTGGCCGCGGGCCTTCGCCTCAAGGAGGCGACCGCGGAGGTGGCGGAGCAGACCGGGCTCGGCAAGCGCGAGCTGTACGAGGCGGCGTTAGCTGCGCGCTAGGAATCAGCCCAGCCGCGCCAACTGCTCGGCCGACAGCACGAGGTCGGCAGCTTTCACCGAGTCCTCGATCGAGGCTGGCCGCGATGCACCCGGGATCGGGATGACCGTCTCGCCGAGCGAGAGCTCCCACGCGAGCGCGACGCGCTGCGGGCTCACTCCGAGCTCTGCCCCGACCTCGGCGAACGCGGAGGAGTCGAACACGGCCTCGCCGCGTCCGATGCCGCCGAGCGGGCTCCACGGAAGGAAGGCGAGCCCGTTGGCAACGCAGTAGTCGAGCTCTGGGCGGCTCGACTGGAAGATCGGCGAGAACCGGTTCTGCACGGAGACGAGGCGTCCTCCGAGGATCTCGTTGGCGAGCACGATCTGCTCCTCGATGGCGTTCGAGATGCCGACCATCTGCACGAGCCCCTCGTCGAGGAGGTCGCGCATCGCGCCGAGGGAGTCGACGTAGGCGGTGGTGTAGTCCTCGCGGTGGAACTGGTAGAGCCCGATCGACTCGACCCCGAGTCGCGCGGCGGAGTCGATCGCCGCCTGGCGCAGGTACTCGGGTCGGCCGTTGCGTTCCCATGGCCCGCCCGACTTGTAGATGAGTCCGCCCTTGGTGGCGACGAGGCTGCCGGCCGCCTCGCTCGGTCGCAGCGCGAGCGCCTCGGCGAAGAGGCGTTCGTTGTGCCCCTGGCCGTCCTGCTCCATCGTGTACGAATCCGCCGTGTCGATGAGGGTGACGCCGGCGT
>NZ_JBXMIS010000027.1:0-5673 GCF_057073975.1 Conyzicola sp.
CGGATGCCCGGACCTTCGCCAACGGCGAGATCTACGCCCGGTACGACGAGAGCGTCCGCGGGTGCGATGCCTTCGTCATCCAGTCGCACACCAGCCCGATCAACGAGTGGCTGATGGAGCAGCTGATCATGGTCGACGCCGCCAAGCGCGCGAGCGCGAAGCGCATCACGGTCGTGGCGCCGTTCTACCCGTACGCCCGGCAAGACAAGAAGGGCCGCGGCCGCGAGCCGATCAGCGCCCGTCTCGTGGCCGACCTCTACAAGGCCGCCGGCGCCGACCGCATCATGAGCGTCGACCTGCACGCCGCGCAGATCCAGGGCTTCTTCGACGGCCCGGTCGACCACCTGTTCGCCATGCCGGTGCTGCTCGAGCACTTCAAGGCGCTCGACGAGCCGAACCTCACCGTGGTCTCGCCCGACATGGGCCGGGTGCGCGTCGCCGACATCTGGAGCGACAAGCTCGGCGCACCCCTCGCCATCATCCACAAGCGCCGCGACCCCGCCGTCGCCAACCAGGTCTCTGTTCACGAGATCGTCGGAGAGGTCGACGGCCGCGTCTGCCTCATCGTCGACGACCTCATCGACACCGGCCGCACGATCGCCAAGGCGGCAGAGGCGCTTAAGAACGCCGGCGCCCTCAAGGTCATCGTCGCAGCGACCCACGCCGTGTTCTCCGACCCGGCCGTCGAGCTGCTGCAGAGCGATTTCATCGACTCCGTGGTTGTCACCGACACCCTGCCGATCCCAGAGCACAAGCGGTTCTCCACGCTCACCATCCTGCCGATCGCCCCGCTCATCGCCCGGGCCATCTACGAGGTCTTCGACGACGGCAGCGTCACCTCGATGTTCGACGGGGCTGCGTAGCGCCTCTGCGGGTTGAGTAGCACGCGAAGCGCGCGTATCGAAACCCCTACGCCGAAAGCACGCGCCCGTCGCGCAGGTTGGGCGCGCCGGGGATGATGCCGAGCGGCCCGAGGTACCTGTCGCCCCCGATGACCTCGGTGGCGTAGCACTCCCAGCCGATCACGCTCGGCCCGAAGACCTCGAACCGCGCGTCGGGGGTGGCCGGCTCCGACACCTCGTAGTCGACCCAGATGCCGCACCAACGCTCGGCCGACCGCTCGGCGATGCGGGCCTGCGAGATGACGAGGGGCATGACGAGCAGCGCGATGCCGACGACCGCGGCGAACTGGATGAGCCGCTGCGAGCGACGCGATCGCATCGGCCGCTCGGGGTGCGGCTCGTATCCGTCGAGCTCAGGGTGGTCGGTCACCCCTCCATTCTGCGTTAACCACAGCCGAGTACTGTGTGCCCGTGACTGAACTGGATCGCCGCATCGGCACGGCGCGGGCCATAGCCATCGGGCTCGCCTCGATGATCGGCGCCGGAGTCTTCTTCGTCTGGGCGCCGGCGGCCGCAGCGGCCGGGCCGTGGCTGCTCGCCGGGCTCGCGATCGCGGGCGTCGTGGCAAGCCTCAACGCCCTGAGCACGGCCCAGCTCGCCATGGCGAATCCCGTCTCCGGCGGGGTCTACGCGTTCGCTGGCGGCTGGCCGGGGTTCAGCGCTGGCGTGCTGTTCCTCGTCGGCAAGACGGCATCCGCCGCGGCGATCTCGCTCATCGCGGGCTCCTACCTCTGGCCGGAGCAGGCGCGACCCGTCGCCGTTGCCCTCCTCGCCGTCTTCGCGGTCGTCAACATGAGCGGCATCCGCAGCACGGCGACCGTGAGCCTCGTGATCGTTGCCGTCGTTCTCGTTGGCCTCGTGGTGGTGCTCGCGCCAGGGCTGCCGTCCATCACCCAGATCGATATGGATGCCGCAGCGAGCCCCGCAGGAATCCTGCAGTCCGCTGGCCTCCTCTTCTTCTGCTTCGCGGGATACGCACGCATGGCCACTCTCGGTGCCGAGGTCGTCGACCCCCGCCGCACGCTGCCGCGCGCCATCATCGCCGCCCTCGCGATCACGCTCGTGGTCTACGCGCTCGTGGCGGTGACCGTGCTCTCGGTGCTCGGGGCTGAGCGACTCGCCGACACGGCATCGCCGCTCGCGGCGATCGGAGGCAGCGACGTGCTCGTGCGCGTCGTCGCGGGGGTGGCGTGCCTCGGGTCGCTCGTCGGCATCCTGGCCGCGCTCAGCCGAACCACGCTCGCGATGGCCCGCGGCGGCGACCTGCCCGGCCCGCTCGGCTTCGTGTGGTCGCGCACGCGCGCCCCGATTGCGGCAGAGGCGATCGTCGCCCTCGTGGCGATCGCCGCGGTGCTCGTGCTCGACCCGGCTCGACTGGTCGGGTTCTCGAGCTGCGCTGTGCTCGTGTACTACGCGATCGCCCACTACGCCGCGCTGCGGCAGCCGGCCGCGCAGCGGTGGCTGCCCCGGGCCGTGCAGGTCGTTGGGCTCGCCGGGTGCCTGCTGCTCGCCGCCACCCTGCCGTGGCAGGCGATCGTGCTGGCCGCCGGCGTGCTCGCGGCGGGTATTGCCGCGCGGCTGCTCGTGCGTACAGTGAAGGCGTGAGCCTCGTCGAATCCCTGTGGTCTGCCCTGCGAGCCGAACCGCACGCAGAGCTCGAGCTGGTCGGCGAGGGCACGCTCGATTCCCGCTACGACGTGTCGGGGCTGGCCGCGGCATCCATCGCTGTTGCCGGTCTGGCAACGGGAGAGGCGGTTCGTGTCGATCGAGCGCTCGCCGACGCGTGGTTCGGCCAGGCGCTGAAGCCGGTGGGGTGGCAGCTGCCGAGTCCGTGGGACTCGCTTGCCGGCGACTACCGCACGGCCGACGGCTGGATCCGGCTGCACACCAACGCGCCGCACCACCGGCTCGCCGCCCTGCTCGTGCTGAACGTCACCGAGCGGGCCAGGCCGCGCACCGGTGCCTCCATCGTGGGCCGCGAGCTCGAGCCGGAGCCCGACTTCGCGGCGGAGTCGATCGCCGAGCGCGCCGATGTCGAAGCCGCCGTGGCGACGTGGTCTGGCCTCGACCTCGAGGCGGAGATCGTCGAGAGCGGGGGAGCGGCCGCGGTGCTGCGCACGCCAGAGGAGTGGGCAGTGCATCCGCAGGGCATCGCGGTGGCCGCCGAGCCGCTCATCGCCTGGCAGACCGGCGGCACCGCCACCCTCGACGGGTTTCGGGTGCTCGACCTCACCCGCGTGATCGCCGGGCCGGTCGCCACCCGCTTCCTCGCCGGACTCGGCGCCGACGTGCTGCGCATCGACCCGCCCGACTGGAACGAGCCGGCCATCGTGCCAGAGATGACGCTCGGCAAGCGCGCCGCCCGCGCCAACTTCTTCGACGCCGGCGGCATGCGCAAGCTGCGGCTGCTCATCGAGAAGGCCGACGTCATCGTGCACGGCTACCGCGCCGACGCGATGGAGAGGCTCGGACTGGATGCCGCCGGCATCCGCGAGATCAACCCGGGCATCGTCGACGTGGCCCTCAATGCCTACGGCTGGACCGGGCCATGGCGCAACCGCCGCGGATTCGACTCGCTCGTGCAGATGTCGAGCGGCATAGCCTTCGCGCCAGAGGGTCCTTCGCCGCTGCCCGTGCAGGCGCTCGACCACGCCACGGGATACCTCGCCGCCGCCGCCGCGCTCGAGGGCCTTCGCCGCCGCCGCGAGACGGGTCTCGGCAGCACCGCCCGCCTCTCGCTTGCCAGAACCGCCCTCGAGCTCACGACCGCGGGTCGAGTAGCGCGAAGCGCGTATCGAGACCAGGACTCCGGCTTCGATACCTCGCCTGCGGCGATTACTCAACCCACAGAGTGGAGCACCCCCTGGGGCCCCGCAGAGCTGCTTGCCTCCCCGCTGACAATCGGGGGCCGCCCGCTCCACTGGGAGAAGCCGCCGCGGGCCCTCGGCACCGACAAACCCCGCTGGGACTAGGCCAGCGTCGACTCCAGGTGCCAGACCTTGTTGACGATCTGCCATCCATCCGGGCCGTCGACGAACGACAGGTGGTCGACGAAGACCGCCTGCAGCACGCGCAGCCGCACGAACACGGTCGCGGCTGCGGGCGACAGCCAGGTCACCGACACGATCTCGTCGAGGCGCTCCTGGCCGACGGATGCCGGCGACGGCCGGTTCGCGACGACCTCGCGCCACGCGGGGTATGGGTCGACGGTGACGACGCCCTCATCCACGTCGAAGAGCGTGCTCGACGGGTGGAAGACGGAGTCGAGCAGCGCGGTATCGCACGCGTGGAGTGCGCGGAAGTAGGCGTCGACGGCGGCCAGCAGTTCAGGTTCACGGGTCATGACTGCATGCTGGCAGCCGCCGAGCGCTCCAGACGAGGTCTGGCAGAAACTACCGAATCAGTGGCTGTCGACCGCGCTGATCTCGGTGCGGTCGCCCGACCACAGCGTGTGGAAGGTGCCATCGGCATCCACGCGGCGGTAGGTGTGTGCTCCGAAGAAGTCGCGCTGGCCCTGAACGAGAGCGGCCGGCAGACGGTCGGCACGCAGTCCGTCGTAGTACGCGAGTGACGAGGAGAACGCCGGCGAGGGGATTCCCGCCTGGGTTGCCGCGATGACCACGCGACGCCATGCGTCCTGCGCGGTCGCCATGACATCCGCGAAGAACGGCGCGGTCACGAGGGCAACGAGCGCCGGGTCGGCCGCGTATGCCTCGGTGATGCGGTTGAGGAAGCGGGCACGGATGATGCAGCCGCCACGCCAGATCGCCGCGATCTCGCCCTTCTTGATGTCCCAGCCGTACTGCTCAGCGCCAGCGACGATCGCGTCGAAGCCCTGCGAGTAGGCGATGATCTTCGAGGCGTAGAGCGCCTTGCGCACGTCTTCGACGAAGGCGGCCTTGTCGGCGACCGGCACGGGCGACGGGCCGGGAAGCGAGGATGCCGCGGCGCGCTGAGCGGGCTTCGACGACAGCGAGCGGGCGAAGACGGCCTCGGCGATACCGGAGACCGGGATTCCGAGGTCGAGGGCGGTCTGCACCGTCCAGACGCCGGTGCCCTTCGATCCCGCCTGGTCGAGGATGACGTCGACGAGCGGCTTGCCGGTCGTAGCGTCGACCTGCTTGAGCACCTCCGCGGTGATCTCGATGAGGTAGCTCTCGAGCTCACCCGCGTTCCACTCCGTGAAGATGTCGGCGATCTCGGCGGGGGTCGCGCCGGTGCCCTGGCGGATGAGGTCGTAGGCCTCGGCGATGAGCTGCATGTCGGCGTACTCGATGCCGTTGTGGATCATCTTGACGAAGTGGCCAGCGCCGTCGGTGCCGACGTGGGTCACGCAGGGCTCGCCCTCGGCGACTGCGGCGATCGAGCGAAGGATCGGGCCAAGCGTCTCCCAGGCCTCGGCGCTTCCGCCGGGCATGATCGACGGGCCGAGCAGTGCGCCCTCCTCGCCGCCCGAGATTCCGGCGCCGACGAAGTTGATGCCGGTCTCGCGCACGGCCTTCTCGCGGCGGATGGTGTCGGTGAACAGCGCGTTGCCGCCATCCACGATGATGTCGCCCGGCTCGAAGACCTCGGTGAGCGCGTCGATGACGGCGTCGGTGCCCTTGCCGGCCTGCACCATGATGATCGCGGTGCGGGGCTTCGACAGGGATGCCGCGAACTCCTCGTAGGTCGTCGCGGCGACGAAGTTGGCCTCCGGGTGCGCGTCGAGCACGGTCTGGGTCTTCTCGAAGCTGCGGTTGAAGATGGCAACGGTGTTGCCCTCGCGCGA